>CAZULR010000364.1:0-3126 GCA_964621235.1 uncultured Acidimicrobiaceae bacterium | reverse complement strand
ACTTCTGGCTGTTCGAGGACCTCCGCTACCCGATGACCCGGGTCATGGCGGCGGCCGGCTTCCCCCGTGACGACGTGACCGTGTCGCCGGTCACCTTCGAGGAGATGCGGCCGGGCTGCTATGACCCGGTTGCCCGGCTGACCGACATGGACACGGCCGGCATCGAGGCGTCGATGAACTTCCCGACGTTTCCCCGCTTCGCCGGCCAGGCGTTCTCCGAGGCCCACGACAAGGAGCTCGGCTTCGCCTGCCTCCAGGCCTACAACGACTGGATGGTGGACGAGTGGTGCGCCGACCCCCGGCTGGTGCCCATCACGCTCGTTCCGTTCTGGGACCCGGCATCGGCCGCCGCCGAGGTGCGGCGGAACGCCGCACGCGGCGTTCGGGCCATCGCTTTCAGCGAGATCCCGGCCTACCTCGGCTGGCCGTCCATCCACGACGAGGACCGCTACTGGGACCCGCTGTTCGCGGCGTGCGCCGAGAGTGGCGTCGTCGTCTGCATGCACATCGGCTCCGGGTCGCGGATGCCTTCCACGTCCGCCGACGCCCCGCCGGCCGTGCAGTCGACGGCCACATTCACCAACTGCATGCTGTCGATGTGCGACTGGCTCTTCAGCGGCCTGCTCGAGCGCTACCCCACGCTCAAGATCGCCTACTCGGAGGGCCAGATCGGTTGGATCCCCTACATCCTGGAGCGGGCCGACCACGTGTGGGAGACCAACCGGGCGTGGGGCGGCGTGGCCGACCTACTGCCCGACCCACCGTCGACCTACTTCACCCGTCAGATCTTCGGCTGCTTCTTCTCCGACCGGTTCGGGCTGGAGAACCTGGCCGACATCGGCGAGGACAACGTGATGTTCGAGTGCGACTACCCCCACTCCGACAGCACGTGGCCGGACACGCTCGACGTGGCCAAGGAGATGACGTTCGGGCTCGACCCCGGGATCGTGGAGAAGGTCATGCGCGGCAATGCCATCGAGCTGTTCGGCCTGCGCGACCGGCTGCCGGGACTGCAGGATGCCACTGCGTCGGCGGGCGTCTGAGGCCGGGCCGTGGGCGACCACTACCAACTGCTCATCCGCAACGGCACCCTGATCGACGGGTCGGGCAACTCCCGACGCCGGGCCGATGTGGCGGCCCGGGGCGGCCGGATCGCTGCCATCGGGCGCCTCGACGGTGCGACCGCCGAGGTCGTGATCGACGCGGAAGGGCGCATCGTTGCACCCGGCATCATCGATCCCCACACCCACTACGACCCCCAGATCACCTGGGACCCCTACGCCACGGCGTCGTGCTTCCACGGAGTGACGACCGTCCTGGCCGGGAACTGCGGATTCTCGGTGGCGCCGACGCTGCCGGCGGACCGGCCCTTCTTCGCCGGGCTGTTCGCCAAGGTCGAGGGCATGGCGCCCGCCGCCCTGGACGGCATCGCCTGGGAGTTCGAGACGTTCCCCGAGTTCCTGACCAGCCGGGAGGGCCGGTTGGGCGTCAACCTGGCCTGCTACGTGGGCCACTGCAACCTGCGCCGGTGGGTGATGGGCCCGGAGGGCTCCGCGCGGGCCGCAACCCCGTCCGAGGTCGTGGAGATGGGTCACCTGCTGGCCGAGGCCATGGCGGCCGGGGCGGCCGGCTTCTCCTCCACCCACGCCTCCACCCACAATGACGGGGACAACCACCCCGTGCCCAGCCGCTTCGCCGAGCCCGACGAGCTCCTGGCGCTGGCCGACGAGCTCGGCCGGGTCAACCGCGGCACCATCACCTACCTGCCGCGCAGCGCGGTGGGTGGTCTGGACGGTGAGGACATGGAACTCCTCATCGAGCTCGGGCGGGTGAGCCGGCTGCCCGTCATCATCCAGGGCCTCGGCGGACGCAACAAGGTCGACGCCCCGGGTGCCGGGTGGGACGTCGCCCTCGAGTTCCTCGAGCGGGCCCGGACGGCCGGATCCGCGGTCTACTCCCTCCTGCTGGCCCGCCCTTTCGACCGCCCGTTCTCGCTCGACGCGGGGACCACGCTCTACGAGGGCGTGCCGGCGTGGGACAAGGTGGTCGCTCCCGGAGTGCACGACCGACGGGCCAAACTCGAGGATCCCTCGGTCCGCGACGCCATGCGGAACGCCGTGGAGCTGCCCAACCGCGATCCCGACCGGGGCTCCACCCTTCCCCCGCCCCACTGGGACGTGCTCTTCGTGGGCTCCGTGACCGTCCCCGAGCTGGACCGCTTCGTCGGTCGCTCGATCGCCGACATCGCCGTCGAACAGGGGGTGGCCCCGGCCGACGCCATGATCGACCTGGCCCTGGCCGACGACCTCGCCACCCGCTTCCGCTGGGTCACGGAGACGCCGGAGTGGATGGACGCCGTCCGCGAGGCACAGCACAACCCGCACATGATCACCGGCACCTCCGACGGCGGGGCCCACCTGTCACGCGACGACGGCTCGGACTACAGCACCTACTTCCTGCGCCGGTGGGTCCTCGACCTCGGCGAGTGGACGCTCGAGCAGGGAATCCGCCAGCTCACCTCCGTGCCGGCCGCCCTGCTCGGATTCCGTGACCGTGGCCTCGTCCAGGACGGCCACTTCGCCGACCTCATGGTGTTCGACCCCGAGGAGATCCGCCGCCCGGGGCGCAAGGAGCTGGTGCACGACCTCCCCGGTGACTCCGCCCGCTTCCAGGCCTACCCGAACGGCATCCACGCCACCATCGTGAACGGCGTGCCAATCGTCCTCGACGGGAAACTCACCGGCAACCTGCCCGGCCAGGTGGTGTCCCCCGTTTGACGCTGCCGGCCTTCCGGCTCCGGGACCGACCGCACCGCAACATCCGCACCACGACACGACAAGGAGCACACCATGGAATTCGGCATCTTCCTCCAGGGCTACCTGCCCGGGGCCAAGGCCCACGACCCTGACGCCGAGCACCTGGCCCTGACCCGGGAGATGGAGCTGGCCCAGGCCGCCGACAGGTTCGGCTTCAAGTTCGCCTGGCTGACCGAGCACCACGGCCTGACCGAGTACTCGCACATGTCGGCGAGCGGCGTCCACGCCGGCTACCTGGCGGCCTCGACCGACCGGATCCACATCGGCGCCGGCATCTTCAACATCTCGCCCCGGGTCAACCACCCGGTCC
>CAZULR010000363.1:0-3131 GCA_964621235.1 uncultured Acidimicrobiaceae bacterium | reverse complement strand
CCCATGAAGAGGAGCGGGGTGATGGCCGCGAACACGAACTGGAAGTAGGCCAGCGTCGCCGTCGGGAAGTGGAACGGGATGACGGTGTTCGCTGCGGACACCGCCTGGCCCTGTTCACCCAATGGACTGGAGATCGGCCCTGGTTTGCCCCAGAAGTTGTGGAAGAAGTAACTCAACCCCTTCCCTGTCCCGTACTGGGTCTGGATACCGTTTTTCACACCTCCACCCCACGAGTTGGCGCCGAAGCCCATCTTGTACTCGTAGAGGAACCAACAGACCATGACGATCGAGAAGCCGGCGAACATCATCGCCATGACGTTGACCGCCCACTTCTTCTGGACGAGCGACGCATAGAGCACAGCCAGTGCCGGCAGGCTCATCAGGCCGACGAACGTCGCGGCGACCATCTGCCACGTGTTGTCGGCCGGATTGAGCCAGGACGGATACGGGACGTACACCAAATTGTGTGTTGCTGCTACTAGCACTGCTGGGTGCTCCTCTCCTCAGTTGCCTCGTGCGTTGACTGCTTCCTGGCCGGCCCACCCCTGGCGGAGCGGTACGGCGGGAGCCAAGGCAGGCAGATTCGCTCTGCCGGGACACACAATGCAGGGTGGGGATTTCGGCACGGTCACTGCAGTGTTACCAACGCGTGAACTGGGCTTCCCAGGCACGCCGACGCCTGGGAACGAAGAAAGGCCTGGTCAGGGGCAAATTCGGTCGAGGCGCCCGCGCGGCGGCTGGTCACGGAGCGGTGGGCGTCCCACTCTCCCGACCCCGAAAGTTTCCGTGTCCCGACCGGTTCGGAAGGGCAGTCGTCCCCACGGTGACCCGGCCCGTGTAGCCGCCGGATCGGACGTCGGTCCCGAACGCCGCAGGCGCGGCCTCCGTCGTCGGCGCCGGGATGAGGTGGGTGGGGACCGGAGGGCGCGGCACGCTGCGCCAGGCCGCCGAGCTCCACGGCGTCGGCGCGGTGGCGGAGGATCGTCGCGATGACCGTCCCGGCGATGGCGTCGGCGACTGCCGTCCGGCGGCACACCTCATGGACCACTACCGCCGCACCGGCCGCCAATGCCTCCACCACGGCGCGCACCCTCGTGTCCCCCGACACCCCGACCACACCGTCCGCGCTGGTCCACACCATCCCGGGCCGGGAGGTCGGCACGAACGTGGTGCACGACTCGTCGGGGGCGGTGGCGTCAACGTGGACAGCGCGCGGGGCGATGTCCTCGTCGGAAGGGTCCAGCCCGCGGTCGAGGACGCGGGCCGGTTCCCCCTCGGGGCAGACCACCGGGAGCGGTCCCGCGGGGTGGAGAGGCCGCTCCATCCAGCGGGTCATGGCCACGTCGGCCAGGTCGACGACGTGATCCGAGTGGGCAGGGGCGACGAACGGCGCGTCCAGGTCGGCCGTGGGCACGCCGGCGTCGGCCAGGTGGGGACGGGTGGCCCGACCGGCGTCGAACCGCAGCACCACCTTCCCCGAGCGGACCGTCGTGCCCGGTCCGGCCGGGACCCGTGGGGCGCACGCCGGTGCCGGTCAGGACCACCCGGGTGGCCCCGGAGAGCGGCGCCCGTTCAGCCGTCGGTCGGCGGTGGCTTGCCCGGCTTGGGTGGCTTGGATGGCTTGGGCGGTCCGGTGACCGGGGGGGTGTACCGCTTGTTCGGCTGGGCCCGCCGTGCCGTGCCGCCGGATCCGGACCCCGTGACGCCGTCCTCCTTGGCCAACTTCAGCTTCTGCTGGTAGCGGTAGGCGCGCACCAGGTACCAGGCGCCGATCAGGAGGAAGGGGATGCCGAAGCCCCAATAGTGGAGGTTGAAGATCGACAGCCCGTAGAGCGCGAAGACGATACCGAGGTAGAGGCGCTTGCGGAACCAGGCACAGGCCAGGCCAACGAGCGCCAGGGCGAAGAGGGCGAGTGCCAGGCTGGAGTCGACCGACGAGGCCGGCTTGCCGGCCTTCGAGCCGTAGGTGCTGACCACGATGATGGCCACCACCCCGGCCAGGGGTGCGGCGGCCAGCCCGATCAGGCGCTCCCGGTCGTCCATCCGGGCGACGGCCTCCTCCAGTTCCTCGACCGTCTGCGGGCCCTCGTCGACGGGGCGCTCGCGCGAGTCGGCCTTGATGACCGCTCGTGTGAATCGCTCCGAGAGCGTGGGCTTGTCCGGGTCGGCGGCCATGCGCAACGGTAGCGCGGCGTCGGGAGGCACCTCCACGCCGCACCGACTCCGTCAGGTCGTCGCTACCCGCCCCCGGCGGCGCAGGACCGCCCACACGAGACCGACCAGCGCCAGGACCAGCACGACCGCGGGCAGCACCACGCGCACCGCGCTGGTCTGCTCGGAAGCCACCGCACGGGGGGTGGAGTACAGCGCCGGGTCGCCGTCGGCGATGATGCCGTGGACCGTGGATCCCACGGGAAGGTCGGCCGATCCGGGGACGCCCTCGGTGTAGGCGGTGCCGCGGTAGGTGTAGGTGCCGGAGCACTCGAACCCGGCGGGGCTCGACCCGGTGCCACCCACCAGGGCCAGGCATTTCGTCACGGTGAGGTCGACGGGGACCACGTTCGCGCTCTTCAGGCTGTCGATCTGCGAGTTCTTCTTCACCCCGGCGGCCAGCAGTACGCCGGCCACAACGATGACGGCAACAAGTCCGAGCACAGCGGCGATGTACCCGACTCGTGCAGCGTCGACCTGCACGCCCGCACCCCGGAGCGCACCGACCCGCTGGGGGTCGTGCCCGTCGTCCGGGCCGGTCGCACCGACGTCCTCCTCCTCGTGCATCAGCGGCATCCGTCCCTCGCTCGATCTCGACGCGCCGCCCGCGTTCCCGGGGCGCACCGGTGAAGCGGATGATGGTAGCAGCGCCGTCCCACGGCCCTCGGGGGCCGGCGGGCGTTTACTGCGCGGCGGGCACGGGTTGCCGTTAGCCTGGCGGCATGGCGAGCGGACCCAATACGACCGACCTCAAGTCCATCTGGCTCTTCTCGGGCTGCAGCGGCTCCGAGCTCCGCAAGATCAGGGCGTCGCTCGACGCCGTCTCCGTGCCCGCGGGCAAGGTCCTCGTCGAGGAGGGCCGCATCGGCCAGGAGTTCTTTATCATCGTGGACGGGACCGCCAAGGTGACCCGCAACGGC
>CAZULR010000362.1:1384-3134 GCA_964621235.1 uncultured Acidimicrobiaceae bacterium | reverse complement strand
CCGATGTGGTCGGCGTCGGTGTGGGTGAGCCAGATCCACCGCAGGTCGGCCACGTCGACGACCGTGCGCAGGACATCCAGGAATTCGTCGCGTTCCACGACGGCGCCGGTGTCGACCAGGACGGGTTCGTCGCCCTGCAGGACGAAGGCGTTGATCGGGACGACTCCCAGTCCCGGGATGGGGAAGGTGGACGTCACGACGTCGATGTCGGGTGCCGCACGGTAGGTGGTGATCACGTCGGTTCTCCTTGTGGTCGGTGGTCAGCGGTCGGTGCTTGGTGGTCGATGGGCGTGTCCGTGACGCGTGGGCTGTCCGGCCCGTTCCGGGCCGCACCCTCCCGGTTGGCGCGCAACGGTCGGCTGGCGCAATCCGGTGAACGGAGGAGGGCCGACTTAACCGGCCGGCAGCGGGAGGCCGGCGGGGCCGAGGGCTGCCCCGAGCTCGGCGGTCACGCGGCCGGTCCGGTGATGCTGGACGACTCAGCGGTGGCCTTGAGCTGGCCGAGGGTGTGCTCCATGCCTTCGGCCAGTTCCTTGTGCCGATTGGTCGGTACATCGATGATCCGGGCCCAGGTGGGGATCCAGCGGACGTCGTAGGACTCGGTCACCCGGGTGCCGCCGTCGACCCGCTCGAAGTCGTAGCGCCACTCGGTCGACTCCCGACCACCTTCTTCGGTGACGAACGCGAACGCACTGCCGCGCTCGGCCACCAGGACCCGGCCCCGACGCGACCAGCGCATGAGCCCGGCCGGCCCGCCCCGGTTGTGGCCGACGAAGGTGGCGCCCACCGACGGGGACGTGGCGCCATCGGTCCACTCGACCTTCTGGCACTCGGGGCTCCACTCCCCCATCCGCGGCAGGTCGGCCACGAGGTCGTAGACCGCTTCAGCCGTCGCCTGGATGGTGGTCTGGCAGCAGTCCTTCGTGAGCCACAAGCGTCCGTTCGTAGGGGGCATGGCGTCCTCCATTCTCTCCGGCTATCCCGACGGGACCGGGTGGCCTGTCTTCAGTGCATTGCTTAAGTTATTGGTAATAGCTAATGATGTCAAGCACATAACATGCTATTTTCAAGAGTATGGTCAATGAGCAGGTGGAGCGCATCCCGACCGCACCCCCACCAGGTGACCGGCGCGCCCGTCGGCGCCAGGAGACCATCTCGGAGATCCTCGACATCGCGTTGGACGTGATGACCGAGGAGGGGGTCAACGGACTGAGTCTGGCGGAGGTGGCACGCCGCCTGGGAGTCCAGCCGCCGTCGATCTACAAGTACTTCGCGTCGATCGTGGCGGTGTACGACGCGCTCTTCCTGCGTGGCCAGGTCGAGCACCTCGAGGTCCTCCGGGCCGGCATGGCCGGCGGAGGGACCGGGCTCGATGCGCTGACGAAAGGCCTGGAGGCGAGCGGCCGGTGGCTGCTCGAGCACCGGGCCCTCGCCCAGCTCCTCTTCTGGCGCCCGGTGCCGAACTTCGTCCCGTCGCCGGAGGCGTTCGCGCCGAGCCTGGAGATGGTGCGCATCCAGCGGGAGGCGCTGGCGGATGCGGTCGCCGCCGGTCAGCTCGGTCCCGAGGCCGACAGTGACGAGGCTGTCTTCCTGGTGTCGATCCTCATCACGGGTGCGCTGACCCAGGCCATGGCCAACGAGCCCGGACTCCCCTGGGGCGAAGGGCGGTTCACGCCCCTGTTCCCGAGGCTCATGGGGCACCTGGCCGACATCTACCCTCCCGTGTGACGGCTCCACCCATGACCCGGCG
>CAZULR010000362.1:0-1284 GCA_964621235.1 uncultured Acidimicrobiaceae bacterium | reverse complement strand
CCCGGCGCACGCACACACCCCAGGCGGGGGTAGAGGGCGATGGCGCCGCTCGCCACTGCGACGGTGGAGCATCAGAGCGAGGTGAGCCCGTCGACCGGGAGGCGAGCCGGGACGACGATGGCCACCAGGCTCGAGATCCCGAACCAGAAGGTGTGGCGAAACCCGGACGCCAGCACCGACGCGCAGGTGGCGATGATGCAGAGCCCCACGACCAGGGTCTGGTGGGACGGGCCGACCGGAGAGGCGAGGAGGTAGGAGCCGATCCGGGCGGTCGGGTGGGTCCGGAGCATCGAGACCAGCGGTATCGATCCGGTGAGCGCACCGACGGCGACGAACGGGACGCTCTCCTACCGCATCGACCGGGTCCGCTCGATGCACCTCACCAGGGGCGGCCCATGTCCGCCAGGAGCACGAGCGCGAAGACGAGACAGAACCACATGGCCAGCTTCCCGATCCAGGGTGCGACCCCAACGCGGCGTCCCTACCGCACGAGTGCATCGACGATCTGGCGCAGGCCGAGGAGCAGGGGCAGCACGGCGACGGCGTCGCACTCCTCCTCGGCACGGAGATGCCTGCCGCCATCGACGGCGACGGCGACGACCGCCCCGTGGGGGTCGAGGACGAAGGAGCATCCGGGGGTGGCCTCGACGAGCGCCCGGAACTCCGGTGTCGAACCCGTCGGGTGGGAATCACCAGCCGGGGAACTGCCGTCTACTGCCACGGGCGAGAATCATCCCCCACCGCCGGTGGGGGACGGTGCGACCACGACGCGTCACCTGATGGCCCGCCGACCGTCCTGGCCCGGAGCCCTCAGAGTGGTCCGCCCAGCGGCTCGCGAGTCGGCGGCTGGCCGGCGGGGGTCGTCTTGGTCTCGGGCACCTGCTCGACGATGAGCGGAAACGCAGCCGTCCCGTGGTCGAACGACCCGGCCACCTGCACCGGCGACACCGTAGGAGGGGTGATGCGCTGGGGATCCTGGTCGTCATGCATCGATTCGAGTGACTTGCGTGCCGGCTCTGGCAGCACGCTGGTGAGCGCGAAGCCGAGCACGGCGGCGATGCCCGCGATCAGCAACATGCCCCGCAGTCCGTAGTGCTTCTGGAGCTGGGGCACGAGGAAGACGCCGACGAAGGCGCCGAGCTTGCCGATCCCGGCGGCGATCCCGTGGCCCGTGGTCCGCATGCTCACCGGGAACACCTCGGACGGGAGCACGAACGTGGTCATGTTGGGGCCGAACTGCACGAAGAAGTAGCTCAGGCCGAAGATGGCGAGGAACGGACCGAC
>CAZULR010000361.1:0-3159 GCA_964621235.1 uncultured Acidimicrobiaceae bacterium | reverse complement strand
ACCATGGAGATCCAGCGTGGGGTGGTCGGTGACCTGAGCTCCTTCCCCCAGCTGGCCGAGGCGGCCGACCGGGTCGGGGTGGTCCCGAACGCGGCCAGGCTGCTGCGGGGCGCCCGGGCGGTCGGCGTGCCGGTCATCCACTGCACCGCCGAGTTCCGGGCCGACCGCGCCGGATCGACGGTCAACTGCCAGCTCATCGCCGCCATGGTGCGCAATCCTGACCACCTCCTGGCCGGCACACCGCCCACCGAGCTGTGCGACGGTCTCGGGCCCGAACCTGCGGACCTGGTCTGCGCCCGCCTGCACGGGGTGTCGCCGTTCAGCGGCACCTCACTCGACACCTGGCTGCGGAGTCTGCACGTGGAGACCGTCGTGGCCACCGGGGTGTCGGTCAACCTCGGCGTCCTCGGGCTGGCCATCGAGGCCTGCAATCTCGGGTACCAGGTCGTGGTGCCACGCGACACCGTGGCCGGGATTCCCGCCGACTACGCCGAGGCCGTGCTCGACAACACCCTCCCGCTCATCGCCACGCTGACCACCACCGACGCCCTGCTGGCCGCCTGGGACGCGCGCGGGCACTGACCGGCACTGTGGCACCCCACGCGGGCTCTGTCGCCGTCTGGCGCCAGAGTCCCGGCAGCGGTCAGAAGTGCCGCGTGCCGTCGAGGCCGATGAGCGCGTTGGTCGGCAGGGCCGCCACCTCGATGTCCGGCACCGGGTAGGCGAACTCCGGGAACTTCGGCTGGGCGGTCGCCCGGTACCGGGTGGTCGAGTGGACCGGGTCCTTGTCGAACTGCGGGATGACCTTGGTGCCGAAGACCTCGAGCATCTCGAGGACCTCCTCGTGCTCCACCGAGTCCGAGGGGATGCCGAAGACGAGCTGGTCGGCACCGACCTCCTGGTACCGGGACAGCTGCTCGGCGACCTCGTCGGGCTCGCCGCAGAGCAGCCAGCCACCCTCGATCAGGCGGTCGAGGCTCTCCTCGTCGCCCACGCCGGAGATGGACTCCGGCCAGGTCGGCGCGTAGTCGGGCTTCGGGATCGTGTCGTGGTAGAGGCAGACCATCGAGTACAGGTACCCTCGGCACTGGCGGAGGGCGATCTCCCGGGCGTGTTTGCGGTCCG
Source organism: uncultured Acidimicrobiaceae bacterium (assembly GCA_964621235.1). Taxonomy (GTDB): domain Bacteria; phylum Actinomycetota; class Acidimicrobiia; order Acidimicrobiales; family RAAP-2; genus Bog-756. The sequence goes on along the minus strand of CAZULR010000361.1, from coordinate 2,034 downwards.
ACGAGCAGATCACCGCGTTGGTGATCATCACGTTGTCGTTCTTGAACTGGCCGATCGGGTTCGTGCAGGCGGCGACGCCCTCCTTGTAGGCGTCGATCCGGCCCTTGAGCGAGAACACCGGCTCGAAGTTGAAGGCGATGGCGCCGATGCCCATCTCGCCGGCGGTCGTGAACGTGCCGGGGTTGCCGCAGGCCACCCAGATCGGCGGGTGCCCCTTGCCATAGGGCTTGGGGAGGATGTTGTGGGGCGTCGGCACGGTGAAGTGCTCGCCCTCGAACATGTAGTCGCGCTGCTCCCACATGCGCGGGACCTCCTGGACGACCTCGTTCCACTCCGGCTTCGTCGAGTTCTTGTCGAGGATGTTGAAGCTGGCCATCTCGTGGCTGCCAGCACCGCGCCCGGTCCCCCACTCGAACCGGTTGTTGGTGAGGTGGTCCATCATGGCGGCCCGCTCGGCGTACCGGACCGGGTGCTCCTTGCGGGGCGACAGGCTGTTGATGGCCGTGCCGATGTGGATCCGCTCGGTCTTGGCGGCCACCCAGCCCATGACCGGCTCGGGCGCGGACATGTGCGAGTACTCGGTCAGCGCGTGGTGTTCGCCGAACCAGGCGTACTTCCAGTTGTAGCGGTCGGCGGTGACGGCGATCTCGATCTCGCGCTCGAGCATGAGGTGCTCGGCATCCGTGTCGCGTGACGCGGGCCCCGGGAGGTACCCGTTGATGAAGACTCCGAACTCCATGCCTGGGGCTCCTTTTGACGGCGCGAGGTGGTCACGCGAACGGTAACAGGGGGCCTAATGAATTGCAACGTGTTCCAGATTCGTGCCTGGGGCGGGCACGGGAGCGCCGATCTGTGGTTTTTGACGTATCGTCAGAAGTCGGCCGATCTTCCAGGGGGAACCGTTGCAGACCATCGACCAGCTGATTCGCGACCGCGCCGCTGACGACCGCGTCGGACTGGCCTTCTCGGACCGGACGTGGACCCACGCCGAGGTGGTCCAGGCCCAGGCCGAGCGGGCCGCGCTGCTGCTGTCGCTGCGGGAGCCGGGGCCGTTCCACGTCGCCCTGCTCCTCGACAACGTGCCGGAGTACGTCTTCTGGATGGGAGGAGCCGCACTCGCCGGGGCCGTCGTCGTCGGCGGCAACCCGACCCACCGGGGTGACGAACTCGCCCGTGACCTGTCCCACACCGAGTGCCAGCTCCTCGTGACCAACGCCGGCTACCGCACGCTGGTGGAGGGGCACGACCTCGGGCCCGCGCTGCCCCCCGGACGCATCCTGGTCGTCGACGACCCGTCCGGCGACCTGGACCCGGCCGGCGGCACGGACTACTCCTCCTTGCTCGCCGGTGTGGCCGGCGCACCCCTGCCCGACCAGGACGCCGTGGGGGTGACCGAGGACAGCCTCGGCCTCCTGCTCTTCACCTCCGGCACCTCGGGCGCCCCCAAGGCCTGCCTCTGCAGCCAGGGTCGACTGGCCCGGATCGGTGCGATCGTCGCCCAGATGTACGAGCTCACCCCCGACGACGTCTGCTACCTGTCGATGCCCCTCTTCCACTCCAACGCGCTGATGGCCGGCTGGGCCCCGGCACTGGCCGCCGGAGCGACGGCCGCTCTCCGGGAGCGGTTCAGCGCCAGCCAGTTCCTCGTCGACGTGCGGCGCTACGGAGTCACCTACTTCAACTACGTGGGCAAACCCCTCTCCTACATCCTGGCCACCCCGGAGCACCCCGACGACGCCGACAACACGCTGCGCCGCTGCTTCGGCAACGAGGCGGCCGAGGCCGACGTGGCCCGCTTCGCCGAGCGGTTCGGCTGCACCGTGCAGGACGCCTACGGCTCCACCGAGGGCGGTGCGGCCATCCAGCGCACGCCCGACACCCCGCGTGGCGCGCTCGGACGGGCGCTGCCGGGCACGATGATCGTCGACACCGAGACCGGCGAGGAGTGCCCGCGGGCGGTGTTCGACGCCAACGGCCGCCTGCTCAACGCCGAGGAGGCCATCGGCGAGATGGTCAGCCAGACCGGGGCCACCG
>CAZULR010000360.1:0-3183 GCA_964621235.1 uncultured Acidimicrobiaceae bacterium | reverse complement strand
AGCGCCATCGAGAACGCCAGGCTGGTGAACAGGCTCATGACGAAGAAGATCCAGGGGATCGCCAGGCCCCGGCGTCGTCCGTCCACGATGGTCCACAGCGGAAGCAGCACGAGGTTCACGATCGTGTAGTCCTGGGCGGCCGAGGCGGCGGCCCAGTTGGTGAACAGGGCCTTGGTGTAGTTCCAGTAGCTGGCATCAGTTGCATGGTGGGTGTAGCGGACGTTGCAGTACCAGCCGATGCCGAGCGAGATCACACCGACGACGTAGTACACGATCTCGAGGGGCGTGGGCCGGCCGACGGAGCCTCCGGTGAAGAGGCGCCGGTTGGCCAGGACGGCCCACGCCGTGGTGAGGATGCCGAGCGTGCCGAACACGCCGAGCTGGATGGTCATGGTCCGCTCCGATCTCGCGCTGCGGGGTCACAGCGGAGCTTAGGGAACGGCCGTCCTGTCCACCGGGACGCCGCCGGTCAGCGTCGGGTGCGATTGCCCAGCGTCACGCGGGCCCAGGTCATGAGGATCACCCGGGCGTAGCTGAATCCGAAGACGAGGTTGCCGCCCTTCTTCGACTCGCCGGATGCCCGCGGGTGCCACATCGTCGGCTGCTCGGCGATCCGCCAGCCGCGGCTCGACGCGGTGATCACCACCTCGGCCGTCTGGTACTGGTCCTGGACGAGGTGGGGGACGATGTCGTCGAGCACGTCGACCCGGAACGCCCGGTAGCCGTTGGACGAGTCCGTGAGCTGCTGGCGGGCGATGGCGTTGATGGTCGCCGCGTACAGGCGGACCCCGGCCCGGCGGAACCGGTCGGTCGTCTGGTCGACCCCGAGCCGGCGCGAGGCGATCACGAAGTCGGCCGTGTCGTCGAGCAGCGGCTGGAGCATCGTCGCCATCTCCGCCGGGTCGTTCTGGCCGTCGGCGTCGAGGGTGACCACGTACCGGGCGCCGTGGATCGAGGCCAGCTGGTAGCCGAGGCGCAGTGCCGCCCCCTGGCCGAGGTTCACCGGGAGCACGCAGGTGTACACCCCGGCATCGAGGGCGATCTCCACCGTGTCGTCGGTGCCACCGTCGACCACCACGAGCGTGGAGACCTCGAGGTCCCCGACGAGGGTCGGCATGACCTTGAGGACGTCCCCGATGTTGTCCTCCTCGTTGTAGGCGGCCACGAGAGCGACGACCGGACCGAAATGGACGTTGGGGTAGCGGTCGGCGAAGTCGGCCAGGGCCTGGTCCCGCACGTAGTCGACGAGCTTGGCCGAGCGCTTGGCGGCGCGGCTGTCCGGAAGGGTCAGCCACCGGTGGCGTTGGGTCGCCATCAGAACGAGTGCGGTGTGGCGAAGACGGCCCGGACCTTGGGCGCGAAGTGGGGGAGGGGCTCGGTGGGGTAGTCGGGGTCGAAGCTGGTCTGGTCCCACTCGTCGGCGAAGCGCTCGGCGAGGTCGTACCAGGGCATGTCCCGGTAGTTGTCCCGCAGGTTCGGGTCCATGTCGAAATGGTGGAAGTAGTGCCGTCCCTGGAAGTCCTGGTGGTAGAGAATGGCCTCGGTCACCTCGGGCCGGACGTAGGGCCGGAGGATCTCGGCGGCGATCCGGGGGTGGTTGGGCACCGAGACGGCCTTGCCGATGTCGTGGCAGAGGGACGCCACCACGACCTCGTCGTCCGCCCCGGCCCGCTCGGCCCGGGTGGCGGTCTGGAGGGAGTGGGTGAGCTGGTCGACCGCGAATCCGTCGACCACGTCGGACAGCGACTCGAGCATGGCCAGCACCCGGTCGGCGACGCGACCCTGGTTGGCCGCCGTCTCGGTCCCGATGACCCCCCACTGCTCGGCGGTGGAGGTGTCCATGCTGGTGAACGAGTTCGTCATTGTTACAGTCTCGCGCCAAAATCGTGACGGATGCGGGCACGTGCCCGCGACCAGGACGATTCCAGCGTCCGGGGCCGGCGGAGGGCCTCAGGCGGGCTGGGCGAGCTCCTCCAGGACGTCGGCGGCCTCGGTGGACCGGTCCTCACCCAGCACCCGACCCGACGGTGCGTCGGATGTCGGCGTGCCGTTCAGGAGGCCGAGGGTCGTCTCGAGACCCCGCAGCAGATCGCGCAACTCGGGTGGCGGCGGGAAGTACTCCTCTTCGACCGTGACGGAGGCGCTCTCGACGCCGTGCACGGGGGCCAGGCGCTCGACGACCGCCTCCACCAGTGACTCCGACGCCGAGGCGCCGGCGGTCACCCCCACGGTCCCGGACAGGTCGTCGGGCAGCTCCGAGGCGTCGTTGACCCGGACCACCCGGGGGCAGCCGAACGCCTCGGCCACCTTGGTGAGGGCCACCGTGTTGGAGGAGTTCTCCGAGCCGATCACCACCACGGCGTCGCACCGCCCGGCCAGGGCCTTGAGGGCGGCCTGCCGATTGGTGGTGGCGAAGCAGAGGTCGCTCCGGTTCGGCATCCACAGGTCCGGGAACCGCTCCCGGGCCCGGGCCACGATGCCGGCCCACTCGTCGTGGCTGAGCGTCGTCTGGGCCAGGAGAGCGACCATCGGCCCGTCGGCGCCCCCGGCCGGTGGCAGGTCGAGGGCGTCGACGTCCTCGGGACGCTCCAGCAGACGCACGGCCTCGGGGGCGACGGCCATGGTGCCCACCGCCTCCTCGTGCCCGTGGTGGCCGACGTAGAGGACCGTGTACCCCTTGCGGGCCCGCACCTTCAGCTCGTGGTGGACCTTGGTGACCAGGGGGCACACGGCATCGACCACGACCCGGCCGTCCTCGCGGGCCCGGTCGACGACCTCAGGCGCCGAACCGTGGGCGGACAGCATCAGCGGTGCGCCGGGCGGGACCTCGGACACGTCGTCGACGAACACCACGCCCTGGGCGACGAACTGGTCCACCACGTGCCGGTTGTGGACGATCTCGTGGTAGCAGTACACCGGCGGCTCGAAGACGCGCACCATCCAGGCCAGCGCCTTGATGGCCTTCTCCACTCCCGCGCAGAAGCCACGGGGCTCGGCGAGGAGAACGCGGTCGACGGTCACGCAGTCCAGGCTACCGGGAGCGCCCCGACGGCCCGGGCGCAGGGTCGTGCCCACCACCGGGGCCGGGTGCCGCCGGAGTCCCAGGTGGGAGCGGGTAGCCTTGGGGACATGTCGGCGCCCCGGGTGACGACGGCGCCCAAGGTCGTCGCCGTCACCGCCACG
>CAZULR010000359.1:0-3187 GCA_964621235.1 uncultured Acidimicrobiaceae bacterium | reverse complement strand
ACCCCGACACGGGGCTACCCATGGTGGTCAAGGACGGCCGGTTCGGCCCCTACGTGACCGACGGCACGACCAACGCGTCGCTGCGGCGCGGCGACGAGGTCGAGGACCTCACCGTCGAGCGCGCCGCCGAGCTGCTGGCCGAGCGCCGCGCCGCCGGACCGTCGAAGAAGCGGGCGACCAAGAAGAAGGCGCCGGCCAAGAAGTCGGTGGCCAAGAAGAAGGCCCCGGCCAAGAAGGCCGCGGCGAAGAAGGCCCCGGCCAAGAAGGCCGCGGCGAGCGAGGCGGTGGCCAAGGCCGCGCCGGTCGTGGCGGTCCCGAGCACCGACGACGACGGGTGAGCGCCCCCCGGGGCCGCCTCGTCGCCCTCGAGGGCATCGACGGCTGCGGGAAGTCCACCCAGGCCCGGATCCTGGCCGAGCGGCTCGGCGCCGTGTCCACGTTCGAGCCCGGTGCCACACCGCTCGGTGCCTCGCTGCGCACGCTCCTGCTCGCCCCCGACGGCGACCCGGTGGCGACCCGGGCCGAGGCGCTGCTGATGGCCGCCGACCGCGCCCAGCACGTCGCCGACGTCCTCGCCCCCGCGCTCGAGGTCGGCCGGTGGGTCGTGACGGACCGGTATGCGGCCTCCACCCTCGCCTACCAGGGCTACGGGCGCGGCCTCGACCGCGCCGAGCTCGAGGCGCTGGTCGGCTGGGCCACCGCAGGGCTGCGCCCCGACCTGACCGTCCTGTTCGACCTGCCCGTGGAGGTCGCCGTCGCGCGTCGGCACGGCGGCGGCGACGACCGGATGGAGGCGGAGGGACGTGCGTTCCTGCAGCGGGTGGCCGACGGGTACCTGGAGATGGCGGCCGAACGACGCCACCCGTGGCTGGTGGTCGACGCCACCGCCCCGGTCGACGAGGTGGCGGCCACGGTCTGGGACGCCGTCGAGGTGCTGGCGGGGCCCGGGGGCCCGCCGTGAGCACGCCGGTGCCGACCCACCTGCCGAGCCCGGTGCTCTTCGCCGGTGTGGTGGGCCAGGAGCGGGCGGTGTCCCAACTGGAGTCGGCGGCCCGCCACCCGGTCCATGCCTATCTCTTCCACGGGCCGCCCGGCTCGGGCAAGCGCGCCGCGGCACGCGGCCTGGCGGCCGCCTTGCTGTGTCCCGACGGTGGCTGCGGGGTGTGCAATTCCTGCCGTCGGGCCCTGGCCGGCACCCATCCGGACCTGGTGATCGTGGAGCGGTCCGGTGCGTCCCTCGACGTCGACGATGCCCGGGAGATCACGGCGCGGGCCCAGCGCCGCCCACTGGAGTCGGCCCGCCAGGTGCTGCTCGTCCCCGATGTCCACCTGGCCCTGAAGGCCGCGCCGGCGCTGCTGAAGACCGTCGAGGAACCGCCCCCGTCGACGGTGTTCGTCCTCCTGGCCGACGACCTGTCGCCGGGGCTGGCCACCATCGTGAGCCGGTGCGTCCGGGTGCCGTTCGTGCCCGTGGCGCCGTCGGTGGTGGAGTCCTGGCTGGTCGACCGCGGCGTCGACGGCGTGGTGGCCTCGTCGGTCGCGGCCGCGTCGGGCGGCAACCTAGACCGGGCCCGGCTGCTGGCCGACGACCCCGGGTTCACCGACCGGCGCAGCCGGTGGCACGAGGTGCCGGGCCGCCTCGACGGCACCGGGGCGACGGCGGTGTCGGTGGCCGACGAGCTGCTGGCGCTGGCCGACGGGGCGCTGGCCCCGTTGCGCGAGGAGCACGCCCGTGAGCTGGCCGGCCTGGAGGAGCAGGCGGAGGCGACCGGGGCACGGGGGGTGCCCGGACGCAAGGCGGTCGAGGACCGGCACAAGCGCGAGGAGCGCCGGTGGCGCACCGACGACCTGCGGATGGGGCTCGCCGCCCTGGCCGACGCCTACCGCGACCGCATGGTGGCCACAGTGGCCGCCGTGGGCGCACCGGGCTCACCGGGTGCCGGGGTCGAGCGACGCCGGGCCGCCGGCCACGTGGAGGCGGTCAACCGGGCCTCCGCCGCGCTGTCCCGCAACGTGCGGGAGGACCTGCTGCTCGAGGCGCTGATGGTCGAGCTGTCCGGGATGGCCGACTAGGTCCTTGATCCCCGCACGGCGGGCCCTGCGGGCCGGTTGGCGGCGGGGGGCCACGGTGCGGGTAACGTACTGACCCGGAAGATCGGCAGACGGTCGGGAGTGGGGCAGCACGGCACACCACATCCCGTCGGAGGCCGGGCGTCCGTTGCCTGGGTAGCTCAGTCGGTAGAGCAACGCACTCGTAATGCGTAGGTCAGGAGTTCGATTCTCCTCCCAGGCTCCCTGGACGGGCTGGTCATCGCGCCAAGCAGCCCGTCGATGAGTCGCAGAGCCGTATCAGAGGCTGCCTCTGGGGGCGACCCACTCCTGTTCGGCACCGCCGACTGCCCCGACTCGTTCGAAGTCGGCATCGTAGTGAAGGACAACGAGTCCGGCCGACCGGGCGGCTGCAGAGATGATGACGTCGGGGATAGCCAGCCGGTGCTGTCCTCGCTTGGCCAGCTCGTGTTGGAGGTCGATGGCGAGTTCGAGTACCTCTGGCGTGATCGGGGCGCTGTCGAGGCTGCGACGTTCGAGGAGAACCGCTTCGTAGTCAGCAAGTCTCCGGCTGGAGTACAGCACCTCCAGGTCGACGATTGCACAGGTGGCGATCAGGCCCTCTTCGAGGAGTGGCCGGAGTCGCGCCTCCACGGCTGGATTCGGGAAGCGGGCGAGAGCGCTCTTGTCGGCCAGGAAGCGGGCGTTCAGCGCCACGCGCCCGACATCACCGAGGCATCATCCAGGTCGAGTCCGGTCATCGTTCCCAGCCGATCGGCATGACTGCGACGGCGAGCAGCCAACACGACCGATTCGAGAGAGCGGTTGACGGCCTCCTTCATGGTCGACGCCCCGAGGATGGAAGTGGCCTCAGCGAGGAGTTCATTGTCGATGTCGACCAGGTGCTTACTCATGGATTCAGTATATCTCTTATGTACCGCTGAATATAGATCCATCACGTGGCAGTGCTGGTGCGGATCTCCGCCAGTTCTGAGGCGGCATGGGCCACCTCCACCAAGCTCGACATGCGTCGATGGCGGCGTCGATGGACGAAGTCTCAGCCCATCGCCGGAAGAATATCTACCGAGCTCAGAGCGACCACAGTCTCGAACGCCTCGTCGACGGAGGCGGTGCGCCA
>CAZULR010000358.1:0-3189 GCA_964621235.1 uncultured Acidimicrobiaceae bacterium | reverse complement strand
GTGCCGCGCTCAAGGGACCGGCGGACCGGCTCCTGGTCGAGATGGGCTTCGAGTCATCGGTGGTGGGCGTGGCCCGCTGGTACGCATCCTGGGTGTCCACCCTCGTCATCGACGAGGCCGACGCGGCACTTGCCGCGGACGTCGAGGCGGTGGGCGTCCGCTGCGTGGTCGCTCCGACCATCATGGGCGATGTGACCCGTGCGGCGGCCCTGGCCGAGGCCGTGCTCGAGGGGCGCGCCTGACATGACGGTCGACGACGTGCCGGGAGCCGGAACTCCAGTTGCCGGCCTGAGCGTCGTCCCCGTCCTCGGGATCGGAGAGGTGCGGCCGGGTGACGACCTCGCGGCCGTACTCGCTCCGGCACTGCGGACGTCCGGCGAGGACGGCGCGACGGTCCCCTGGGTCATCGACGGTGACGTACTGGTCGTGACCCAGAAGGTGGTGTCCAAGGCCGAGGGACGGATCGTCCCCATCGACACCGACGACCCCGACGCGAAGCGGGCTCTCGTCGAGTCCGAGTCCGTCCGCGTCCTGCGTCGGCGTGGCGATCTCCTGATCACCGAGACGAGCCACGGATTCGTCTGCGCCAACGCCGGCATCGACCTGTCCAACGTCGAGGCCGGCACGGCGGCCCTGCTCCCGGTGGACCCGGACCGTTCGGCCCGTCGCATCCGCGAGGCCCTCGGTCACCTGCTCGGCGTCGAACTTGCGGTGATCGTGTCGGACACCTTCGGGAGGACCTGGCGCAACGGGGTCACCGATGTCGCCATCGGGATCGCCGGCATCGCCGGAGTGGTCGACCTCCGGGGCACACCCGATGCCACCGGCCGGATGCTGGAGGCGACCGAGGTGTGCATCTCCGACGAGATCGCCGGGGCGGCGGAACTCGTCATGGGCAAGGACAGATCCGTTCCCGCTGCCGTCGTGCGCGGCATCGATCCGACCTGGCTCCGTCGGGCATCGGTGTCCGGAGAGATCGTCCGTGATCCCGCCGGGGACCTCTTCCGATGAGGCGGCGGCACGTTCCCCCAGCCGCCCCGCGGCGGACCGGGCTCCCGTGCCCCTCAGCCGACGTCGAAGAGGTCCACCACGAAGACCAGGGTCTCGTTCGGGCCGATGACCCCACCGGCGCCCCGGCTCCCGTACCCCAGCTCCGGCGGGATCGTGATCCGGCGCCGGCCACCGACCTTCATCCCGGCGACCCCCTCGTCCCACCCCTGGATGACGTGCCCGGCGCCCAGCGGAAAGCTGAACAGTTCGTCACGATCCCAGGAGGAGTCGAACTCACCACCGGTGGACCACGACACACCCACGTAGTGCACCGTCACGGGCTTGCCCGAGGAGGCTTCGGCGCCGGTGCCCACTTCCAGGTCCTCCAGGACCAGGCCACCCGGAGGCGGCCCGTCGGGGACGGTCACTGACGGCTTCATGTCGGAAGGCATCCTCGGACTGTAGAGGCTGGATGCCCCTCAGGTTGCGACCGAGGATCGCGCCTGTCAGCGGCCCCGCTGCGACCGGTTCCCACCGCCATTGGTGGCCCGTGCGCCCGCCGCCCCGCCCCGGCGGACACCGCCCGTCGCCCCACCGCCGGCCGACCGGGACTTGGCCCCGCCGGAGGCGCCACGCGTCGAAGACGCCGTCGATCCGTGCCCACCCGGCTTCGTCGTCCGTCCGGGCTTGCCGGGACGCCCCGGCTTGCCGAATCCGTTCGGCTTTCCGGGCTTGCCCGGCTTCGAGAACCCGGACGGCTTGCCCCCGGAGGTCCGGGGTCCGCCATCGCTCGGTCCAGCCTCGCCGTCCCGACGGCTCCCACCCTCGCGCGTGTCGCTTCCGCGGTGGCCGCCGTTCCGCTGCCCGCCACCGTGACCACCCGGCTTCCGGGACTTGAACGGTCGCGAGGCCCGCACGCCGCCGCGGTTGGCGTTGGGGGACGGCTCACGATCCCTGCTGGCCGGGCGCTCCGCTACGACCCGTCGCGCCGGCGGCGGCCCGAGAATCGCCACGATGGCACCGGAGTCGTATTCCGTGGTGCCGATCGGCACGTGGAGTTCACGCTGAAGTTTTTTGATCGCGCCCGCCTTGTCCGGCGTGACGAAGCTGACCACAACCCCGGTCGCTCCGGCCCGAGCGGTCCGACCCGAGCGATGGACGTAGTCCTTCGGGTCCGCCGATGGATCGAAATGGACGACGGCGTTGACCCCATCCACGTGGATGCCCCGGGCGGCCACGTCGGTCGCCACGAGCGCGTCCACTGCGCCACGGACGAAGGAGTCCAGCGCCTTCTCGCGCTGCTTCTGGCTGCGGTCCCCGTGGATCGCCGCGGCCCGGATGCCCCGCTGCTCGAGCTGCTTGGCGATTCGGTCTGCACCGTGCTTGGTGCGAGAGAAGACGATGGTGGGGCCGCTGGACGTGATGACCTCGGCCGTGCGGTCGATCCGGTCGCCGGACGACACCCGCCAGAACAGGTGGATCGCAGCACTCGCATCGTCTTCGTCGACCTCGAGCTCGTGGCGCGCCGGATTGTTCTGGTAGCGCTTCACCAGGACGTCGATGTCGCCGTCGAGCGTGGCGGAGAAGAGGAGGGTCTGGCGACCGTCGGGGGTCAGGTCGAGGATGCGACGGACGTCGGGGAGGAATCCCATGTCCGCCATCCGGTCGGCCTCGTCGATGACCACGATCTCCACGGCGTCGAGGCGGATGCTTCCTCGCTCGAGGAGGTCGCCCAGGCGACCCGGGCAGGCGACGGCGACGTCGACGCCACGGGAGAGGGCCTTCAGCTGCGGGCCGTAGCCGACGCCGCCGTAGAAGCAATCGACCTTGAGGCCACGGGGGTCGGCGAGCACCTGGAGCTCGGAGGCCACCTGGGCGGCGAGCTCACGGGTGGGGGTCAGCACCAGGACACGCGGGTGCTTCGGCTTGGACGAACGGCCCTGCAGACGGGACACCGCGCCGATGCCGAAGGCGAGGGTCTTGCCGGACCCCGTCGGGGCCTTGCCGCAGACGTCGCGCCCGGCCAGGGCGTCGGGAAGCGTCATGGACTGGATCGGGAACGGCGACGTGATGCCGTTGGCATCGAGCGCGCTGACGATGTCCGAGGGTACGCCGAGCACGGCGAAGGAAGAGGCAGAGGGAGACATGGAGGCACTTTCGGGCTACAGGGGAAGCACCGGAGTGTGCCTCGGGAACCAC
>CAZULR010000357.1:0-3193 GCA_964621235.1 uncultured Acidimicrobiaceae bacterium | reverse complement strand
TGGTCTTCATCGCCCACGACCTGGCCGTGGTGAAGAACGTGAGCGACCGGGTGGCCGTCATGTACCTCGGCAAACTCGTCGAGATCGCCGAGTCCGACGAGCTCTACCGGGCGGCCGCCCATCCGTACACCGAAGCGCTGCTGGCCTCCATCCCGGAGCCGGACCCGGACCACGTGTCGGACCACAAGGCGCTGACGGGCGAGCTGCCGTCACCACTGAATCCGCCCTCGGGCTGCCGGTTCCGCACCCGCTGCCCGTACGCCCAGGACCGCTGCGCCGCCGAGGAGCCGTTGCTGCGTGAGGTCGCCCCGGGGCACCAGGTGGCCTGCCACTTCCCGGTGGGCGAGGCGGCGGGTCAGATCGCCCCACCGGCCGCCGCGGTGACCACCGAGGCCGGCACCGTCGACTGACCCGGCCTCAGCGGTCGTCGAGACTCCGCCACCCTCCTCCCATGCGGTGGCACCGTCGGCTCCCGGTCCTCGCCGGCGGGGTCGTCCTCTGCGCATGCGGCACGTCACCCACGACCACCCCGGCGGCCACGTCCACCCGGGCGCTACTCGGCGAGCTGACCTCGCACTGTGGAGGCCCCTGACCGCCCGCTACGCCCTCGGCGAGGGATCGTCGGCCGCGCCGGTCGGGAATCCGGTTCCCCTGGCCATCAACGTCCGCCCCGGCTCCGAGTTCGCCCCGTCGGCCCGGCTGGGCCAACGGCACCTCGGCTCCTTCGACGTGGCGGGGAGCGCGGTGGGAATCCGTTGCAGCGTCGACACCGCCGGCGCCGGTGCCGGGTCGGCGGCTGTGCTGGTGGACGGTCCTCCCGGCACAACGGTGGTGTCGACGTCGACGGGCGACTGCACGGCCTGCGCCGGCATCCCCCTGGAGGCGCGCGTCACGGTGACGGCGGGCTGAGCTCCACCGTCACGGCCGCTTCTGGCGGGCCCGGAGCGCGGTCATGGCCTTGTCGACCCGTCGAGCGCGCGTCTCGTCGGTCCTGGCCTCCTCGATGGGGACGATGAAGCCCTTGCGCTGACTCACCGTGAGCCCGGCGAAGAACCCGGCGGCCGGCTCGTCGGCGGCGAGTGCCGTGGCGAGGTCGGTGGGCACCGCCAGCTCCACGGGGGCGGAGTCGACTTCGACGGACACCCGGAGCAGGTCACCTGCCTCCGCCCCGATCAGGCCCCGACGTTCGGCGCTGACGGGGATCTTGGCGAGGCCCTTCATGGTGCCGATCGTGGTGGCGAACGTGACACCGTTGACGGTCACGACCACCCGCGGGCGCCGGCCGCCACCCAGCGCCTCGACGACGTCGGGGGGAACGGTGATCCCCGTGGCCGTCGCTCCGTCGAGGTCCAAGGTGGCGTCGAAGTCCATGCGTCTGCTTACCAAATGCGCCGGCCGGCCGGCGGGCACTGGCAACCGGCCGGAGGTCCGGTACCGTTGCGGCGTGCGCAGGTGGGGTCGGCGGGACGGGGGCGGCGGCGGTGACCTGCCGGCGGACACCTTCGACGGGTCCGAGGCGACCCCGAGCCCCTCCACGGACCCCGACCGTAACTGGGTCGACCAGTTCATCGTCATCTCCACCACGCTGCTCGACCCGAGCCGCCTGGCGAACCGCCGCTACCAACGCCGGGTCGGCCTGGTCGCCGGCCTCCTCTTCGCCGTCGACGCGGTGGTGGCCTTCGCCCTCGGCGCCCCGTGGTTCGCCCTGGGCTGCCTCCTGATCGGCGCGGCCGTCTTCCTCGCCATCCGGTTCCTGCGGATCCCGTTGGTCGCCCTGTGGGCGGCGATCGCACTGGTGTTCCTGTTCGTGCTCCCCCTCGACGGGGACGTCGGAGGATCGGCCGCCACCCAGGCGGCCACGTGTCCGTGGATGAGCACCGGCGAGGCCGTGGCCACCGTGGGCCGGGACATCTCGGCGGACCCGGTGGTCGACACGGCCCACTGCAGCTGGTCCACGGTCCACCACGCGAGCGTGCCGGCCCGGCGCGTCGACCGGCTCGCCCTCGACATCACCGATCCCCTCGTGGCGCCCTCCCCCACGGCTTCGGACACCCTCGTGCCCACGGTCGGACTGCGGGCCTGGACGGCTGCGGCGTGCACCTCGACCAGCTGCACGGAGCAGCTCTCCGTGGTCCTGTCCAGCACCTACCTGACCATCGACGTGACCTCCACCGGCGTCGACCAGGCGCAGTGGCTCCGGCAGCAACCCCGGCTCGTCCGCCGCATGACCCACCTCGGGTCGGTGCTGGCGCCCCGGGTCAGCCCACCGCAAGACTGACGGGCAGGTCCGGCTCGGTCCCGGTCCCGGACGCGACGGACGGCCCCGGAGGGCCGTCCGTCCACACGTCGTCGCCCGGGCGTCCCGGACCACCGGGTCAGGCCTCGGCCGGCGCCTCCGCCACCGGAGCGGCCTCGGCGGCGGCCTCGACCGGTGCGGCCGCGGGGGAGGCGGCCTCGGTCACCACCTCGGCGGGGGCGGCGTCGGCTGTGGCCTCGGCCGGTGTGGGCGCGGCGGGCGCACCCTCGGCCCCTTCGGCGCCCTCGGGGCCGTGCTCGGCCACGTAGTCGGCCCAGGCGGCCTGCGCCTCGGTCTCCGGGGTGAACTCCGTCTCGGCGAAGACCGGGCCCACGTAATTGCCCTCGTCGTCGTAGGCGTGCTCACCGAACGCCTCGCGGTACTCCTCGGACACCTCGCCACCCTCGGCGGCCTGCTTGATCGAGAGGCTGATGCGACGGCGCTGCAGGTCGATGTCGATGATCTTCACCCACAGCTCCTCACCCGGCGTGACCACCTGCTCGGGCAGGTCGACATGGTGCCCGGCCATCTCCGAGATGTGGACGAGGCCCTCGATCCCGTCGCCCACCTGGACGAAGGAACCGAAGGGCACCAGCTTGGTGATGCGCCCGTAGACCAGCTCGCCCACCTGGTGCGAGTTGGCGAACTCCTGCCACGGGTCGGTCTGGGTGGCCTTGAGCGAGAGGCTGATCCGCTCCTTGGAGAGATCGACGTCGAGGACCTCGACGTCGATCTCGTCACCGACGGACACGACCGAGGACGGGTGGTCGACGTGCTTCCACGACAGCTCGGACACATGGACGAGTCCGTCCATGCCGCCGAGGTCGACGAAGGCACCGAAATTGACGACCGAGGACACCACGCCGCGACGACGCTCGCCGGGCTTGAGGTTGACGA
>CAZULR010000356.1:0-3202 GCA_964621235.1 uncultured Acidimicrobiaceae bacterium | reverse complement strand
GCCTCGCCCTCGGCGTCGGCCACGGCGGTGAGCTCCTCGTAGACAGGGTGCCGGTTGTCGCCGTTCACCTCGATCTTCTCCATCATCGGGAAGGTGACCCCGTAGGTGGCCGAGCAGAACGTGGCGATCTCGTCAGCGGATCCGGGCTCCTGCTCGCCGAACTGGTTGCAGGGGAAGCCGATCACCGAGAAACCGCGGTCCCCGTACGTCTTCTGGAGGCGCTCCAGGCCCTCGTACTGCGGAGTGAGACCGCACTTGGAGGCGACGTTGACGACGAGCAGGGTCTTCCCCAGGAAGTCGCCGAGGGTCGCGGGTTCGCCCTGGAGGGTATGCAGCGGGGTGTCTTGGATGGTCATGGCGCCGAGTCTAGGGGGAGCCGCCTGCGACGTCCCGGGTCACCCCGAGACAGGCTGGAGGGGCGCGACCAGGGCTAAAGCAACTGGCGCGCTAGGACGATGGAGGTAGCAGCACCAGTCGCGGCGACGCGCCTCGCTGTGCGGAAAGGTCGGACGAGGGATCATGACGGTTGGAGTGGACGGCGACGGTCAGCCGGAACCGGTGCGCCCCGGCGTGTCGGGAGTCGTGGTCCATGCGCTCCTCACCCGGGTGCGCCACGAAGCCGGCGACCCCGGAGTTGCGCAGGCCCTGGCCCTGGCGGCCGAGGAACGCTCGTTCCCGGCACTCGGCGCCGCTGCCACCTGGACGACGTTGCCAGATGCCGCCGCGCTGTTCGCGGCCGGGGCACTCGTCACCGGCGACAGTGCCATCGGGCTGCACGTCGGCGAGGAACTCCTCTGGGCCGGCGACGACCCTGCCGCCGCTCGTCTGGCCGCGCTCGGGTCCCCTGAGGTTGCCGTGCGCCACATCGGGGCCCTGATCGAACAGTTCGAGAGGTCCACCGAGGCCTTGGCCCTCGAGGTCGGCCCCGGCCACGCCTTGGTGCAGGTCTCGTCGTCCGTCCGCGAACGCCAGGCACACCTCTGCGACCTGACCCGGGGTCTGCTGTCCCGGCTCCCGGTCGTCTTCGGCGGACGGCCGGCGCGCGTGGCGGAACACGAGTGCGCGGCTCGTGGCGGCCGATTCTGTCGCTACGTCCTGGAGTGGGATCCGGTGGGCTCCTCCGCCGAGCCGACGGGGGCCGGCGCAGCGGTCGGACGCGACGTCCGTGGGTTCGATTCCGACACGACCGATCCCCTTCGGTTCCCGACCGGCGCGGCCTACGACGACACCAATTTCGAGACCGATGTCGACACGGACGACGGCGCCTCGATTGGCCGCGTCGACGACACAGGCGGGGACGAGTGGGCCACGCCGATGCGGACCGTCCGACGTGACAGCGACGGGCGCCCCGTGGGCGACCAGATCCCCCACGATGGAGCGACGGTCCCCACTGCTGTATCGAGGACCGCCACGTCCACCGCCGGACCAGCCGTCGACGAGACCTCCAACGGGACGCACCGGGCCAACGACGCCTCGTTCGACGACCGAATCGACGACGATGCCCCGTTCGGACGGGACGAGCACTCCGAGAACGGACCCGGGTCCGGTGGGACTCGGCGACAGCTGGCGGCCGGAAGTCACTTCGAGGAACCGGGGTCACACCGGGACCGGCACACCGAGACGACCACGACGACGGCCCACGCGGCGCCGAACGGTACGGTGCCGAACGGTACTGCGCCGTCGATCGCCGCCGTCGATCCGGCGGAGCCGGAGTTGCTGGCCGAGCAGCTGCGGGCGACCCGTTCGGCCCTCGACGACGCGCTGGCGAGCGCCGCCCACTGGGAAGCGGCCGCCACCTCCGCCGCCGCACGTTCCGGCGCGGACGACGAGCGCCTCCGCCGGGAGGCGGAGGCAGAAACAGCACGATCACAGGCCGAGGTGGACCGGCTCGAGCGCCTCCTCGAGGACGCGGCGTCGTCGACCCTCGATCTGCTGGACCACGACATCGAGCACGTGGTGAACCACCTCGCCGAGCGGGCCGACCAGATCCTCGGCGCCGAGCGCTTCCTCCTGACGGTCCGTCCGGGCGTCGGACTCCCGCTCGAGCTGCACCATCGGGGGCTCGCCCCCGAGGAGGCGAGGGGGCTGGCCGCCGGGCTGTGGGGTGGGACGTCCGACGATGTCGATGGCGACCTGCTGGTCGTCGACATCGCCACACCACTCCGACGCTACGGCCGGATCGCCGAATACTTCAGGCCCGACGACCCCGACATCGCCACCGAGGAGCGGATCCTGCGGCTTTTCGCCCGGTACGCCGGCAACGTGCTCGACGTGTGCACGATGCTGAGCGACGCCCGCCGGAGCAACTCCACCGCCCGGACGCTGCTGTCCTTCAGCGAGGAGCTCTCCGGTCTCACCAATCTCGCCCAGGCCCTGCAGATCCTGGCCGACACGGTTCCGGCGGTCACCGGATGCGACCAGTCCACCGTCTATCTCTGGGACCGCGTCCGGTCGCGCCTCGTGCTGGGTGCCTACACGGCCGGCCGGACGCCTCCCGACGCCGACCTCGGCTCCTTCGTGCCGCAGTGGTCGACCTCATCGTCGGCGACCCAGATCCACGTGGGACACCTGCCCGACGGGGCCGATGACGACGCCCTCAGTGTCGAGGTCGACAATCCCCTGATCCAGCGGATGATCAGTGGTCACGAGGTCATGGTCCTCGACGCCGAACTCGTCGAGGATCCGCAGCTCCGGGCACTGATGGAGGCGTCCGGCATCCCCGCCTCCGTCGTGGCTCCGCTGTTCGCAGCGGGCGAGTTCCTCGGGGTGATCGCGGCCAACTTCGCTTCGGACACCCCCCGCTCCGCCATCCACGACCCTGACCTCCACGAGCGGCTGTGCGGCCTGTCGGACCAGGCGGCCACGGCGATCCAGAACCTGGAGCTCCTCGAGAAGGTGTCGCACATGGCGTGGCACGACTCCCTCACCGGTCTCCCCAACCGCCGCCTCTTCGAGGACCGGGTCGAACAGGAACTGGTGCGATCCCGCCGGGTGGGTGAGCCGGTCTGCATGTTCTTCGTCGACCTCGACAACTTCAAGACGGTCAATGACACCTATGGGCACACCACCGGTGACCTGCTGATCCAGCAGGTCGGCCAACGGCTCGTCGAGACGGTGCGGAGCCAGGACACGGTGGCCCGCGTGGGTGGGGACGAATTCGCCATCCTCCTACCCGGCCTGGTCGACCAGCTCTCCATCAACC
>CAZULR010000355.1:0-3206 GCA_964621235.1 uncultured Acidimicrobiaceae bacterium | reverse complement strand
CCTTCTTGATCCGCCGGACCATCTCGTGGCTGAAGCTCCACAGCTCGCAGATCTCGCCGTCGGTGGCCCCTTCGGCGATGGCCGCGCGCACGAGGTGCAGCCGAAGGCGGTGCCTGGCGTTCTCGTAGAGCCGGATGGCCGTGGACAGGGCAGGTCGCACCTCGGACGAGTGGTTGACGCGCATCGCCTCGGTGAAGGACCGGCCGGACGTGATCGCCTCCACCACGTCACTGGTGAAGGTGCAGTTCCGCTCGAGTTCGCCTACGAGCACCCGTGCCGCCCCGGCATGCTCCTCCGCTGCTGCCGACACCGCGGCCAGCAGGTCCTCGGCCGGCGTCAATTCGTCTCGGGTGGGCACCGTGTACCTCGCTGTGGTGACGTGCCCGGCGAGCTGGTTCATGGACTCCCTGGGCGCAGACCCCCGCCGAACGAGCATCCCACGTCAGAGCCCCGCGTGCCGGGGCCACCGGCCCGCGGGCGTTCCGCTCGGAATCGTCCAATCCGTCATGTCGAGGGGACGTACCGCCCGTCCCAACGGTAGGTGCCGTCTGAGGCGTTGGGCACGACCGTGCCGAAGTACCGACCCAGCTCGGTGCCGTTCTGCCCGTAGGCGACACAGGTGAACGTCGCACCCGTGGTCCACGGGTCCGGTCGCGCACACGCCACGTTCGTGACGTCGGTGACGCCGAATCCGTCAGGAGCCGTGCCGGTGATCTGGCCCAGGACGCCGTAGTCGAGGTTGGAGACGGCCGGTCCGGACCGCGTGACGCCGAGGAAGGTGGGGATGGCGACGGCGAGGACGAGGAAGCCGATCCCGATGAAGCCGATGATCTGGGCGGCGAGCCCGAGCCCCGCACCCTTCAGGGCCCCGTCGCTCCGACGGATCTTCGCACGTGCCGCGAAGGCCATCGGGACGCCCACCAGGGCGCCGACCCCACCGAGGACGATGACGAGCACGAGCGCCCACACGGCCAGGGCGCAGGTCTTCGGCTCGGGCTGGGCCCATCCCGGGTACGGCTGACCGTACGGGTTCGGATACGGGTAGGCGGGCGCGGCGGACGGGGCACCCGGGCCCCAGGGTCCGGGGGGAGCACTCGGCGGTCCCGACGGGCCCGGCGGCGGTGTCCGTGCCGGTGCCGGGGGCATCAGAAGCGGTGGGGGCGAACCCGGTGGCGGAGGCGGTGCCGGCGCGGGAGCGGCCGACTCGGGTGGGTACCAATTCCCGTCGCTGGCGAGCCACCATCCGCCGCCATCGGGTGCGTCGCTCATCAACAGGTCTCCGTTCCGTGGATCGAACTGCTCTCCGTCCATCGACAGATCGACTCGGCACCTGAACGATCGATCGTGGCGCGTCGGCGTGCCCCTCCGATGCGTCGACCGCCCGCGGACCCGACACCGTCAGCCGGACGTCCCGTCGGCCGGGCCGGCGAGGAGGTCTGCCGCGGTGTCGACGGCGTTGACCAGCTCGTCGAGCTGGATGACGACGCCCGCCCGCTCCGGCTGGCCCGCACAGGCGTCCTCGACGCGGTGGTACAGCGTGCGGAGCGGGGGCAGGTCACCGATCGCCCGGTCCGACTCCAGGGCGCCCGAGATCTGGAGCAGCGCGGCGGCGACGGCGGACATGAGGTCGCCAGCACCCGGAACGGGCCCGTCCCCCGGCGGCTCGGTGCGCAGACCGTGGAGGGCACGGGTCACCCGCCGCAGCGCAGCGAGGAGTCCGGGACCGAGGTCGGACTCGATGCGCTTCGACGGCGGCTCGGCGAGCGACCGCGCCACCGCGGCCTGGGCGTCCGTGAAGGCGAGGCGGGTGCTCCGGGCCAGGTCCCGCAGGCTGGGGACGACCCCGTCGGTCGCGCCGGCCTCCGGGCCCGCCCCGGTGACCCCGGCGAACCGGGCCAGGACGGCCTCCGCATAGGCCTGCTGGCACGAGGCGAGTCGTGCCAGCAGCTGGCGGGCCTGCGCTCGGGACCAGGTCGGCCACAGCACGTAGGCCACCAGGGCCGCCGTTCCCCCGATGACCGTGTCGAGCAGGCGGTCACCGGCGATGCCCAGGGTGTCGGCCTGGCCCACGCTGGCCAGGAGGAGCACGAGTCCGGTCAGGAAGGACACGCCGACGGCATAGTTCGACTGCACGAAAGCGAAGGCGCCCCAGGCGGCGACGGCCACCAGCACCGTGGCCGCGCCGGTCCCCGGATGGAGCACGGCCAGCACCGCCCCGATCGCTCCCACGCCGACCACCGAGCCGACCACCCGGGCCACACCTCGGGTCATGGTGGCGGCGAAGTCGGGTCGGAGCACCACGGCCGCGCTGAGGGGGATCCAGTAGGAGCGTCCGAGTCCCAGGTGCTGCCCGGCCAGGGCCAGGAGCGGGACCACCACCGCCAGCCGCACGGCGTGCCGGAATGCGGGGGACGCCGGGGTGAGGTGCTCCGACAGGACCTCGGTGACCGCCCGGAGGGCGGCCAGCGGGTGCCCGCGGGGAGGTCCGCTGGGTCGCACCCGGGCCACGCTCGGGACGACGGGGCCCGCCGACCGGTCGGTGGCCGGCCCCACCAGCCGGACGGCGGCGCGGAGCTGGCCGCGCAGCGACAGGAAGTGGCTCACCACGGCGGTGGACGCGGCGTCATGACCGTTGCCGCCGGGCACCCCGGCGACGGCGGCGCCTAAGGCGCCGCTGGCGGCACGGATCTCGGCGATGGGCAGTGCGTCCGTGTCCTGTGCCCCGGCACCTCCCCGGGGTGTCATGAGCGCGTCGGCCAGGCCCCGCAGCAGGCGGTCCACCAGGTGGCGCAGCTCGTCGACTGCGTCGCGTGTCGTCGGGCTGTCCGGCAACCGTCGCGACAGCCCCTCGATGGTGACGAGCTCCAGGCGGATGCGACGGGCCTCGTCGACCATCCCCCGCAGCGCCTCGGCGTCGCGACGCACGATCAGGGCCGCCGGCCGCAGGGTGAGCGTCGCCGTGTCGATGGCGCGGGCGGTGGACGCGCTCCACGCGCCGGTGCGGTCGCCGTACCCGGAGGCGAGCGAGCGGAAGACCTCGGCGGTCGCCCGGCGCTGGGGCCGCAGGCCGATCGGCACCCGGACCACGACCTGGATCCCGGTCTGGGTCAGGCCGCCGGCCAGGACGAGGAGGCCCATGGTGACCGACTCCGTCACCGACCGGGGGGCGCGTCCGAAGACGATCAGCGCCATGACGCCGTGGACGC
>CAZULR010000354.1:0-3208 GCA_964621235.1 uncultured Acidimicrobiaceae bacterium | reverse complement strand
GTCGAGCGGTTCGCCAAGTTCCGGGGCTCGGACACCTCGGCGCTGACGTCGGGCGAGTACCAGCAGCTGACGGGACGGGCGGGCCGCCGCGGCATCGACACTGTGGGCCATGCCTTCGTGCTGTGGAACCACGCCACCACCTTCGGCCTGGTGGCCCGGACCGCCGTCGCCCCACCGCCGGACCTGGTGTCCTCGTTCCACCCGACCTACAACCTGGCCGTGAACCTGGTCCGCCGTTGGAGCCGCGAGGAGGCCCACGGCCTGCTGGAGTCGTCCTACGGGCAGTGGCAGGCACCCGTCGGGTCCGAGTCCCTCGTGGTCCAGCTGGACCGTCGCCTGGCCATCCTGGGCGACCGGGGCTTCCTCGACGGGTGGGCGCTCACCGAGGACGGGCTGCGCCTGGCCGGGATCTACCACGAGTCCGACCTCCTGGTCGCCGAGCTCCTCCGGGCCGGCGTGCTCGACGGGCTGGAGCCCGCCCACCTGGCCGGCGTCGCCTCGGCACTCACCTTCGAGGCCCGGCGGGCCGGGGACGACCCGCCGGTGCCCCGCCAGGGCCGGGTGGTCGAGCGCCTGGCGGCCATCGACTCCCTGGCGGCCGCGCTGCGGGCCGACGAGCGGCGCGTGGGCCTGCGGCGCACCCGCCGGCCGGACGGCGGATTGGCCCGGGCCGTGGTGGCCTGGGCCTCGGGCGGCACCCTGGACGCAGTCCTGCGGGACGCCGAGGTGGCACCGGGGGACTTCGTGCGCAACGTGCGCCAGGTCATCGACCTGGTCCGCCAGATCGGCCAGGTGGCGGCCGAGGCCCCCACCCGGGAGGCGGCGGACCTGGCCGTCGCCCTGCTGCGGCGGGGGGTGGTGGGCGCCGACGACCCGGCCGCCACGGGGTCCGCGCTTGACGACCTGTCCCCGTCCTAGTGTCTGACAGGCATGTTCCCCTACGCCGTGGAATCGTTCAGTGCCGAGGAGACCGACATCCTGCGGCGGTACGTCACCAATCTGGACCGTCCGGTCTTCGCGTTGGTGAACCTGCCCGAGGTGGTCAAGGGGGCCCTGTTCGCGCGCTACTCGCGGTCCCCGAAGAGCCTGCGGCGCCTCTTCCTTGACGAGTTCGTCGGCGAGCTCGACATCTCCGGCGACGCCTCGGTTGACGCCACCGTCGGGCTCCGTCGGGCCGAGGACCTCTACGAGAAGGTCTTCTTCGAGTACGGCGACGACTCGGTGGCCCAGCTCGGTGGGGTCCACCTGGCCTGTGAGCAGGCCTCCAACGTCCTGACCAAGGTGCTGGAGTGGGGTCGCCTGATGGCCTACCTCGAGCAGTCGACGCGGTACATCGCCTACAACCAGCGCCTGTCGACCGGGCACTACCGGTACTACCGCGATCCCGGCCTGCTCGACTCGCCACTCGGGGCCCGCTACGTCGGTGACATGGACCGGATGTTCGACACCTACGGCGAGCTCCTCGAAGAGGCCCACACCTGGCTGGCGGTCCGCCATCCCCGCCAGACCGAAGACTCGGCCTTCGTCCACCGCCAGGCGGTGCGGGCCAAGGGGCTCGACGCACTGCGCGGCCTGCTGCCCGCCGGGTCGCTCTCCAATGTCGGCATCTACGGCACGGGACAGTCCTACGAGCAGCTGCTGGTGCGGATGCGCTCGCACCCGTTGCCCGAGGCGCGCGTCTACGCCGACATGATGCTGGAGGAGCTGCGCAAGGTCATCCCGTCGTTCCTGCAGCGTGTCGACCGTGACGACCGCGGCGGGGCGTGGGGGGACTACCTCGCCACCACCCGTGGTGATACGGCCCGGATCGTGGAGGAGCTCTTCGGCGACCTGGTGGCCCCCGACGTCGTGCGCCGCGGCGGGCCGTCCGGCGAGCCTGTCGTGGAGCTGCTCGACTTCGACCCCGACGGCGAGGACAAGGTCGTGGCCGCCATCGTGGCGCCGCGCACCACCCGGCCGGAGTCCGACGTGCTCGAGCGGGTGCGCCTGCTCGGCGCCGAGGAGAAGCGGTCGATCCTGCGGGCCTACGTGGGGGACCGGGCCAACCGCCGGCACCGCCCGGGCCGTGCCTTCGAGCGCACCGACTACCGCTTCGACGTGGTGACCGACTACGGGGCGTTCCGGGACCTGCAGCGCCACCGCATCCTCACCATCGAGTGGCAGCCGCTCGGTACGGCGCTCAGCTATGACGTGCCCGAGGTGGTGGCCGAGGCGGGACTCACCGACCGCTACGTGGGATCTCTCGAGCGGTCGCGCGAGCTCTATGAGGCCCTGGCCACCGGCTTTCCCGAGCAGGCCTCCTACGCCGTCGCCCTGGCCTACCGGATTCGCTACACGATGCAGATGAACGCCCGCGAGGCCATGCACCTGCTGGAGCTGCGGTCGGGTCCCCAAGGCCATCCGAGCTACCGCTGGGTGGCCCAGCAGATGCACCGCCAGATCGGCGAGCGGGCCGGCCACCGGCTGCTGGCCGAGGCCATGTCCCATGTCGACTACGGCGCCGAGGACCTGGAGCGCCTGGAGTCCGAGCGCCGGGCCGAGCAGCGCCGGAACGCAGTGCCGAAGGTCACAAATCCCGCAATGCCCTGAGCAGGGATCTTTCGTGAAGTCCCTGGTCAGACGCAGTGCGGATCATTTGACGTCCTACCGGTCCCATGGCGTAGGGTGCGCCAAGTCCCAGTCGCCCCGGAGCGTGCAATCAGCGGTCACACCGCCGGATGCAGGCCGAGGGGGGGATGCTGTGAGAGGCGGAGGAAGGCCCAGGGGGTCGAGTAGAAAACACCTCCCCGAGGCCGTCGGCGCGAGCCGGAGGTAGCGGGGAAGTGGTGCCAAAGACCCCTTGGGCCCAACCGCCTGGCCCGCCACAGATGGCGCGTGCCGGGCGGTCGCCGACGGAGCACGGCATCCCGGCTGACCGTCGGCATCAGGCGTCCCGCGCACCTTGGAGAAGGCCCACGCCGCCCTCACCCACGTTACGCGCCGCCGACCACCCGACGAATGCACCACGGGACCCGCGATTCCTGGCATGATCCCCACGCAACAGCGGTGAGCGAGGGAATGGAAGCCACCCGAGCGGCGTTGCCGCACCACGATCGAACGGAAGGCCGGACCGTCTATGCTCCCGGCCAACTCACCACCGAAAGACGTACATGGCAGAAGACATCGATGAAGTCGAGGCACCGGACGAGCTGATCGAGGAGGACCTCGA
>CAZULR010000353.1:0-3228 GCA_964621235.1 uncultured Acidimicrobiaceae bacterium | reverse complement strand
AGGGCCTGAGCGCCCTCATCCCCACCGAGGTCATGGGCGATCGCACCTCTGCGCTGCGCGAGGTTCCCATCGGCAACATCAAGCCGAACCCGCGCCAGCCGCGGGTGAACTTCGACGAGGAGACGATGGCGTCGTTGGCCGCGTCCATCAAGGAACTCGGCGTGCTGCAACCCGTGTTGGTCCGTCGCATCGGGGGCGAGTCGTCGGACGAGTTCGAGCTCATCGCCGGCGAGCGACGTTGGCGGGCCTCGCGGCGTGCCGGCCTGCACACCATTCCTGTCCTCATCCAGACATCCGACGACACCCACAGCCTCGAGCAGGCACTGGTCGAGAACCTCCATCGTCAGGACCTCAACGTCCTGGAGGAGGCGGCCGCCTACCAGCAGCTCATCGAGGAGTTCGGATTCACCCACGACCAGGTGGCGACGCGTGTGGGGAAGAGCCGGACCGCGGTCACCAACATCCTCCGCCTGCTGCAGCTGCCGTCGGGAGTTCAGCGGCTGCTGGCCGAGGGGCAGATCAGCTCAGGCCATGGGCGCGCTCTGCTCGGCACGCCGGACCGTGGCTATCAGGAGGTGCTGGCCCGTAGGGCCGTCACCGACGGTCTGACGGTGCGGGCCATCGAAGAGCTCGTCCGGGTACACAACGACGAGACCAGCGGTGTCGTTCGGGACATCGGGACGGCCACGTTGGCCGGCGGGCCGGGCTCGGTGGATGGTCCCGGCCTGGTCGGGCCGGCGCCGGTTCCCTCTGTGCGTGACGTCGACGGTTCGACCGGTGGATCGACCGGGCCCAGGCAACTGCCGCCGCCCGGCATCCTCGAGCTCGAGGAGCTGCTTTCGAGCCACCTCAACACGCGCGTGAAGGTGGACATGAGTGCCAAGCGGGGCAAGGTCGTCGTGGAGTTCGCGACCCTCGAGGACCTCGAGCGGATCTACAAGCTCATGGTCGGCGGAGTGGAAACTTCCACCGTCTAGTATGGTCACTCATAGTAAGGTTAACTGACATAACATGTATTATAGCTGGTAGAGTGACTACTCTAAGTAGTAGTACACAGGAGTGAACCCCTAGTAGAGCTTCTTCCACAACCTGTGCATGAGGTTGTGGATTACCCTCCGGGAACTGAGGTCATGTAGAGGTGGAGTGCTGTGGCTCCGTCTGAGGCCCCCGACGGCCTCTCCCGGCACCACCCACCGGCGACTTGTTCAGTCCCACGCCGTGTCGACCCACTCGGCCAGTGAGTCGACGACGGCCCGAGCGATCACCGGGGCTCGCTCGACCATCACCGAGGCCGGGTTGATCTCGCAGATCACGGCCGGCATGCGGGTCTCGCGCAGGAGCGGCAGGGACATCCCGCGGCTCCCGGCGTCCGACAGCCCGAGCGTCGTGGCCAACGCCACGTGCAGGAGCTCGGCCAGTCGCCTGCCTCCGGGGGAGGAGTAGCGATAGCCCGAGTAGTACGAGGCCGAGCATCCGGGCTCCGTGCCGAGACGGACGCCGATGAAGACCTCGGCCCCGGCGGCATTCGCCTCTGAGGCCTGGATCGACCCCTCTGGATGGTGGTGGGTGGTCACCAGGGCCCCCTGGCTGACCAGCAGGCGCCGTACCGCGCCGACGGTGGACCCCAGCCCTCCTTCCTCGCCGATGGAGACCCGTCTGTCAGCCAGCGTGCGCGGAGCCTGGCGCAGGCGTTCCCTGTCCCGGACCGCGGACACCAGCTCCGAGCCGTCGTGGCGCGAGCCGAAGCGCAGCAGCTCCGCGACGGCGGCGGCTCCGGCGATCCCGTCGACGGGCAGGCCGGCATTGCGCTGGAATTCACCGAGTGCCGCGGAGGTGAGATCGCCGAAGATCCCGTCGACCCGACCGGTGTCGAAGCCCAGGGCACTCAGGCGCTGCTGGAGTTCGGCGACGTCATCTCCCCGCAGCATGGGGGAGCGACGGTAGAGGAAGCGGTCGCCGAGTCGCCGTCCGGCCTCGACCAGGGCCGACCACGTCTGCCGGCCGCACACGCCGTCGACCCGGAGGCCGCGGCGGTACTGGAAGGCCTCTACGGCGGCCCGGGTGCCTTCGCGGAAGACGCCCTCGGGGTCGACACCGGGAGGAAAGTCCAGTTCAGCGAGCCGCCGCTGGACATCCGTGACCGCCTCGCCCTGGTCGCCCAGTTCGAGATGGATCTCACGGTCCGGGCTCAACGCGCCCCTCCGCGGTACAGCCGGTCGGCACGGCACGGCGGCCCACCGCGGGCCACCTGGGTGCTCAAAGGTGGGCCGACAGCTCCTGGAGCAGCTGACCTTTGCCCTTGGCGCCCACGATACGCATGGCCGGCTCGCCGTCCTTGAAGAGGATGA
Organism: uncultured Acidimicrobiaceae bacterium; assembly: GCA_964621235.1. GTDB lineage: Bacteria > Actinomycetota > Acidimicrobiia > Acidimicrobiales > RAAP-2 > Bog-756. The sequence goes on along the minus strand of CAZULR010000353.1, from coordinate 880 downwards.
GTGTGGGAATGCTCATGACGTCGAACCTGCGGGTGATGTCCAGGTTGTCGTCGATGTTGAGCTTGACCACGTCGACCTTGCCGGCCTGCTCCTCGGCGATCTCCTCGAGCACCGGGGCGATCATCTTGCACGGGCCGCACCACTCCGCCCAGAAGTCCACCAGCACGGGAACATCCGAGGCCTTGACATGCTCGTCAAAGCTAGCGTCGGTCAGGTTGGTGATCTTCTCGCTCATGGTGCTCATTCCTCCCGGGCCCATCGGGCCGTGCCTGGTGTCCGTCGGGACACGCTAGGTCAACCGCACGCTGGACGTTCTCATTCCCCGGTGGTCCGGCCACCCGGGCGGTCAGTGGCCGGACGCCGCCTGGTCCTCGAGCCAGCGCTCCGCGTCGATGGCGGCCGCACACCCGGAACCGGCGGCGGTGATGGCCTGACGGTAGCGGTGGTCCTGAACGTCGCCGCAGGCGAAGACACCTTCGACGTTGGTGTACGTCGTGGCCCCGACGGTCCGCAGGTAGCCGCTGTCCTCCATGTCGAGCTGGCCCTTGAACAGGTCCGTGTTGGGCTGGTGGCCGATGGCGACGAACAGGCCGGTGACACCGAGCTCGGACTCCTCGCCCGACTCGAGGTGGCGCAACCGGATCCCCGAGACCTTGGTGTCGCCGTAGACGTCGACCACCTGGCTGTGCCAGACGAATTCGATCTTCGGGTTGTCGTGGGCTCGCTGCTGCATGACCTTGGAGGCGCGCAGCTCACCCCGGCGGTGGATCAGGTGGACCTTGTCGGCGAAGCGCGTGAGGAACAGGGCCTCCTCGAGCGCCGAGTCGCCTCCGCCCACGACGGCGATGTCGTGGCCGCGGAAGAAGAAGCCGTCGCAGGT
>CAZULR010000352.1:0-3232 GCA_964621235.1 uncultured Acidimicrobiaceae bacterium | reverse complement strand
CGATGGTGGCCTCGGCGCCGACGAAGTCCAGCACGACGTCGGCCCCGCGGCCGCCAGTGGCGGCCCGGAGGGTGGCGACGGCGTCGCCGTCCGGGGCCACGGCCAGTTCGGCGCCGGCCCCGAGGGCCAGCTCGCGGGCCTCGGGGCGCGTGTCGACCGCCAGGACGCGGGCCGCTGTGGTCGCCCGCACGATCTGCACGGCCAGGTGCCCGAGTCCGCCCACGCCGATGACCACGGCGGTCGACCCCGGTGGCAACTTCGACCAGGACCGGCGCACGGCGTGGTACGGCGTGAGCCCGGCGTCGGTCAGCGGCGCGGCCGTCACCGGCGCCAGCCCGTCCGGCAGCGGCACGAGCTGGCGTGCCGACGGCACCAACAGCAGGTCGGCCATGCCCCCGTCGAGTCCGAGGCCCCCACCGCCACCGGGCACGTCCACCAGGTCGGGGCGCTCGCAGTAGTTCTCCATCCCGAGCCGGCAGTGCGGGCACGTGCCGCAGCCCCAGGGTCCGTAGACGGCCACGGGCTGCCCGGGCTCGAGCCCGGTCACACCGGCGCCGAGGGCGTGCACCCAGCCGGCGTTCTCGTGGCCGAGGGTGAACGGGGGGATCCACGGCAGGAGTCCCGGTTCGAAGTCGTGCATCAGGTGGAGGTCGGAGTGACAGGCGCCGGCGCCGCCGATCCGGACCACGACCTGGCCCGGCCCGGGGACCGGGTCGTCGACCTCGACCAGCACCGGTTCCGACTTCCACTCCAGCAGTCGCAGCGCCCGCATGGCACCTCCTCGCCGCCGCCCGGCCTGGGCGGACTCCAGCTGCATCGTAGGGGTCGGTCCCGTGGGCACCCAGGGCCGAACGTCACCCAAGGCGGCCGCGGCCGTTCCCGCCCTACATCCGGGGCCGCTTCTTCTCCGGGTCGTAGATGGCCAGGGGGGCGACCACGGCCGGCGCGGTGCCGTCGGCCAGGTCGACCTCGAGCTCCGTGCCGTCAGCGGCGTGGGCGGCGTCCAGGATGGCCAGCGCGATCCTGCCGAAGCGCGGGCTCTCGGCCGGGCTGGTGAGGGTGCCGACCACGGTGTCGGCCGATCGGACCCCGACCCCGTAGTCCGGCAGCTCGTCGCCGCCGATGGTCAGGGTCTTCATGCGGCGCGGCGGGTCGGCGGCCGCCGCGGTGAGCCTGTCCGCACCCTGGAAATCGACCTTGCCGAGGGCGACCATCTTGTCGAGCGACAGGTCGTAGGGGGTCACCTGGTGCGCCTCGTAGTCGTAGTCGAGGACGATGAGGCCGGCCTCCACCCGGAGGACCTCGATGAGCTCGACCCCGAACGGCACCGCCCGCATCCGGTTGACGGCGACGTCCCAGAGGTCGACCGCGTACTCCGGGCGGCAGAACAGCTCGAAGCCCAACTCGCCGCCGAACCCGGTGCGGGACACCACGCACGGCACCCCGCCCACTGTGGTCGCCTCGGGGACGAACCGGAAGTACCCGAGTCCGGAGATGTCGACGCCACAGAGCGGAGCCAGTGCCTCGCGGGCCCGGGGGCCCTGCAGGCCGAGGTGCGGCATCGACAGCGTGACCGGGGTGATGTCGACGTCCAACCCGGCGGTGGCCTCCGCGAAGTAGTCGACCCGGTCCGAGCCGTTCGTCATGACCCAGCAGAGGTCGTCGGCCACCTTGTAGACCGTGCCGTCGTCGACCATCAGGCCCTCGGCGTCGAGGAACCCGCCGTAGCGGACCTGGCCGACGGCCAGGCCCTGGATGTTGTTGGTGTGGACCCGCTGGGCGGCGGCCACGGCGTCCGGGCCGCGGAACTCCCACTTGTTGAGCGGCGAGACGTCCCACACGCCCAGGTCGTCGCGGACGCCGGCGTACTCGGCGTCGAGGTCGCCGAACCCCTCGGTCCAGTACCACCCGCCCTCCTCCATGAAGGTGGCGCCGAGGGCGGCCGCCGGATCGTAGAAGGGGCTGCGGGCGGATTCGCTCTCCATCCCCGCAGGATAGGACGTCGGCGACCGGAATGTTGACTGGCCAGTCAATCCCCGGTTCACTGGGAGGGGGGCACCGTGACCCCGGTCGCGCCGAGCGGCCGCCCCCCATCGGACCACCCGTGACCATGCCCAGCGACCCCCCGTTCCCCCGGCTGTTCGAACCGCTCGTACTGCGGGGCTCGACCCTGGCCAACCGGATCGTCTCGTCGGGCCACGACACGGTCATGGTCGACCACGGGAAGGTGACCGACCAGCTCGTCGCCTACCACCGGGCCCGGGCGGCGGGCGGCGTCGGGCTGATCATCGTGCAGGTGGCCGGGGTCCACGACACCGCCCGCTACACGAGCCACGTCCTGATGGCCACGGACGACTCGTGCATCGAGGGCTACCGCCGACTGGTCGACGCGGTGACCCCGCTCGGGACCGTCCTCTTCGGGCAGCTCTTCCACCCCGGTCGCGAGGTCATGGAGTCCCAGGACGGGTCGTCACCGGTGGCCGTCGCCCCCTCGAGCGTCCCCAACGAGCGGTTCCACGTCATGCCGCGTGCCCTGGAGGTCGACGAGGTCGTGGACATCGTCGAGGGCTACGCGGCGGGCGCCCGGCGCCTCCGGGAGGCCGGACTGGCCGGTGTCGAGGTCGTGGCGAGCCACGGCTACCTGCCGTCGCAGTTCCTCAACCCGGCGGTCAACCTCCGCCACGACCTCTACGGCGGCTCCGACGAGAATCGGCTGCGGTTCCTGCGGGACGTCCTGGCCGGTGTGCGCGCCGCCACCGATGCGGACACGGTGGTCGGACTGCGCATCTCGATCGACGAGCAGGACCCGTCGGGGCTCCCGGCCGACGTCGCCGTAGCCGCCTGTCGGTCGCTCGCCTCCCAGGGGCTCGTCGACTACCTCAACATCACGACGGGGACGTCGGCGTCGCTGGCCGGATCGGACCACATCGTGCCGGAGATGTCGATCGCCAACGCGTATACCGCCCCGCTCGCCCGTCGGGTCCGCGGTCAGGTCGGCGTGCCGGTGCTCGTCGGCGGCCGCGTGAACCAACCCCAGGAGGCGGAGCGCCTGGTGGCCCGGGGCTCGGCCGACGGGGTGATCATGACCCGGGCCCTCATCTGTGACCCCGACATGCCCCGGCGGGCGCAGGCCGGGGCCCTCGACGACATCCGCGCCTGCATCGGCTGCAACCAGGCGTGCATCGGCCACTTCCACGCCGGCTACCCCATCTCGTGCATCCAGCACCCCGAG
>CAZULR010000351.1:0-3253 GCA_964621235.1 uncultured Acidimicrobiaceae bacterium | reverse complement strand
ACAGGTCGAGGCCCAGCCGGGCGGCGGTCGCCTCGGCCTCGGGCGAGAAGTAGTGGGCCCATCCGATGTCTCGGATGATGGGGCACGCACGGGCCATGAGCTCATCGGTCGTCATGGTGGGCAGGCTAGCCCTGCGGATCTCCCCGGCTTCGTCGAATCCTCTGCGGGCGCGACCCCGGGCGACCCTGCCGGGGTGGCGAACGGGCAGGAGTCACGGGCAACTGCCGGGAAGCCTCCGCCGGGCACTCGTGCCGCGCGGTGCGGCACATTGCCCCCGCTCACTGGATCACCGCCCACGAGCGGCGGAGATCTGGCTGCCGGGAGTCGACCGTCCGAGAACAGCACGTGGGTGGTGCCGGAGCACCCGGCCCATGGCGTGGGTATAGTCGGCCCTCTGGGGATGGCACTCTCGAAGGGAGAGCCGATGCAACGCTCGAAGGTCCGGTCGAGGCTGGCGTTGACCGCATTCGCCGGCGTCCTGTTGGTGGTCGTGAGCCAGGCGCTCCCCACCGTCGTGGCCGGTGCCAGCGGCACCACCGGTTCCAGTGCGGGAGCACCCACTGTGCTGAGCTTCACTCCCACCTCGGGCGCCGTGGGACAGAAGGTGACCATCGAGGGCATCAATCTGGACGGGGCATCGAAGGTCGTGTTCTCGGGTGCGTCCGCCACGATCTCCTCCGACACCGCGTCGAAACTCAAGGTCACCGTGCCCGTTGGGGCCACCACCGGCAAGGTCAAGGTGGTTACTCCGGGCGGGAAGGCCACGAGCGCCACGAGCTTCTCCGTGATCCCGACCGTGTCGTTCAACCAGGCGACGACGGGCCTGTATCAGGGTGGGCCCGTGGAACTCACGCTCAGCTCGCCCTCGACCACCGCGGTGGTGGTGAGCTTCAAGACCTCCGACGGCCCCGAATCAGCGACACAATCAGCGGAGTGGCTGGGCTCGGCCCAATCGTTCACTCCCCGTCGGGGCACGGTCACGTTCGCTCCCGGCGTGACGAATGCCACGTTCTCATTCACCGTCACGCAGACCACCATCACCGGCTGCTCGATCGGCACCTCCAATTGTCTCCCCTCCCTCACCGTCACCCTGTTCGATCCGAAGAACGCCCTACTCGACGCCACGCCGACGGCGGATTTGTTCTACTGGGGCTGAACCTCCTCCGAACAGCCCACCTTCTCGCCTCGGGCAGATCGTTCCATCCTCGTCCACCGTCGGGGTCCCACGGGCGTGTCCGATGGCGGTGGACGACCCGGCCCGAGGAGCGACATGGAGTCACGCCCCAGGCTCGACGCCTGTTGCTTGGGGTCGCATATCGGCGGATCGCACCACTCTGCTGTCGTACCCGTGGCGCCCGGCGGGTGTCCTAGCCTTCGCGCCATGCGCATCCTCATCACCGGTGCGGGCCGTGCCATCGGCGCGGCCACCGCCTCCGAGCTCAGCCGCGCCGGCCACGACGTGGTGGCGACGGCGCGTGACGCGTCGACCCTCGACGACCTCGACGTCGCCCTCCGCCTCCCCCTCGACGTGACCGACCCCGAGTCGGTGGCGGCCGCGCTGGACGCCGCCGGTGAGCTCGACGGCGTCGTCAACAACGCCGCCCGCAACGGCAAGGGTCCGCTCGAGTCGTTCCCGATCGACGACATCGAGGGGATCTTCGCCACCAACGTCTTCGGCATGCTCCGGGTGGTCCAGCCGCTGTTGCCGGCCTGGCGGGAGCGGGGCTCCGGGGTGATCGTCAACGTGAGCTCCATCCAGGGTCGGGTGGCCACGCCCCTCGACGGCGCGTACTCGGCCTCCAAGTACGCCCTCGAGTCGTTCTCCGAGACCCTCCACTACGAGCTCGGCCACTTCGGAATCCGGGTGGTGATCATCGAGCCGGGCTACACGGCACCCGGCATGAAGCGGGGCGACCGGACCGTCGGCGACCCCGCCTACGCGGAGCTGTGGGAGCAGTGGGAGCACACCGACCGGGTGGTGACCGGCCCGGCCGGACGTCCCGGATCGGACACCGTGGCCGCCGCCATCCGGGCCGCCGTCGAGGAGCCCGACACGCCCCTGCGGGTTCCGGTGGGCGAGGACGCGGCCATGGTGCTGGGCGCACGGTCCAACCTCGGTGACGCCGAGTTCGAGGCCACCATGCGGGCGGTGCTGGGCGCCACCTGGTGACGGGACCCGCCCTGGGTGGCTCCGGGGGTCCCGGTCGGCTCAGTGGGCGTTCTGCAGGTTCCGGGCGGCCATCGTCAGGTAGTCGAGCAGCTCGGCCCGGTCATCCGGGTCCATACCCATGGCGTCGACGGCGTCGGTCATGTGACGCATCCACGCCTCGGCCTCGGCCCGGCCGATCACGAACGGCGCGTGGCGCATCCGCAGGCGCGGGTGGCCCCGGACCTCGTTGTAGGTCTCGGGCCCGCCCCAGTACTGGCCGAGGAAGAGGGCCAGGTGCGACTTGGACTCCTCGAGGTCCTCGGGGTACATCGGGCGCAGCAGCGGGTCGGTGACCACGCCGACGTAGAACTGCTCGACCAGGGCGTCGAAGAAGGGCTGGCCGCCCCAGCGCTCGAACGGGGTGGCCCGGGGACCGGGGGACTTGCGCTGCAGTCGCACATCCCGACCGTACGTCGTCCACGGCTAGCCTCTGGGCCGTAGCGCACCTGTTCGACCATCCGGGCAGGTCCACCACCCTGGAGGGCGAGATGTACGAGTGGTCCGAAGAGCAGCTCATGGTGCGGGACGCCATCCGGCGCTTCATCGAGGCCGAGGTCGTGCCGCAGATCGACGCCGTGGAGCACGAGGGGGTGCCGCCCTACGACATCATCCGCAAGATGTACGCCACCTTCGGCATGGACCAGATGGCCCGCGACCGGTTCAAGAAGCAGGTCGAGCGCAAGGAGGCCGGGCAGGCGGCCGAGTCGAGCGAGGAGCGGGCCGAACGGGCCGGCGACGGCGGGGCCGCGGCCATGACCCTCATCCCCATCATCGAGCTGTGTCACTACTGCCCGGGGATCGTGACGGCCATGGGAGTCAGTGTGGGCCTGGCCGCCGGCACCATCATGAAGCAGGGCACGCCGGCCCAGATGGAGAGGTGGGGCCTCGACCTGTTGACCGGCGACAAGATCGGGGCCTGGGCCATCACCGAGCCCGACTCCGGTTCCGACGCCCTGGGCGGCATGAAGTCCTCGGCGCGGCGCGACGGGGACGAGTACATCCTGAACGGCAACAAGACCTTCATCACCAACGGCCCCTACGCCG
>CAZULR010000350.1:0-3256 GCA_964621235.1 uncultured Acidimicrobiaceae bacterium | reverse complement strand
CGCCGACGGGCAGATGTCGGCGAGCAGGCAGGCCGAGCAGCGGGGCGACCGGGCCTTGCAGGTCGCCCTCCCGTGCAGGATGAGGCGCAGACTGAAGACGCCCCGCTGGGCCGCCGGAACCATCGCCCCGAGCTCGTGCTCCACCTTGACCGGGTCTGTCTCTGTCGCGAGGCCGAGTCGCCGCGACAGCCGCTGGACGTGGGTGTCCACGGGCAGGCCGGGCAGGTCGAAGGCGACGCTCCGCAGGACGTTGGCCGTCTTGCGGCCGACGCCGGGCAGCGTCACCAGGTCCTCCATTCGGGTCGGCACCCGCCCGTCGAACCGGTTGACGACCGCGTTCGCCATGCCGAGGATGCTGCGGGTCTTCGCCCGGTAGAAGCCGGTCGGTCGGATCAGCTCCTCGACCTCGGCGACGGGCGCCGCGGCGAGCGACGCCGCGTCGGGGAACCGCGCGAAGAGGCCCGGGGTGGTCTTGTTGACGCGCTCGTCCGTGCACTGGGCCGAGAGGATCGTGGCCGCCAGGAGTTGGAACGGGTCGGCATGGTCGAGGGCGCACAGTTCGGCGGCGGTCCCCGGGAACGCCTCGGCCAGCCGCTCGTTGATGACGCGCGCCCGACCGGCGGGGGTTCGGGGTCGGCCCATCGGCGGAGGATACCGGATGCCCCCGGCGTGGACGTTGGTAGGTTCTTGGGGGTGGAGGCACCGCTGCTGGGCGTGGAGGCATCGGTGGACCCGCCTGTTCCCGACGAGGTGCGCCGACTCCTCGCCCGGCACTCGGCGAGCCGGGGACATGCGGGCCTCAGTGAGAGTCGGCTGCGCGCCCTCGATGCCGCGGCATCCGACGGTGGCGGTCTCATCGCCGTCTCCGCCCGCCGGTCCGACGACGGAACGCTGGTCGGCTGGGCGCAGATCGACGACGGCGGCGACGGCCGGGACCCCACCCTCGAGGTCGTGGCCATCGACGGCACCGGTGGGAACGACGGACCGCTGGTAGACCTGCTGGCGGAAGCGGCTCTCGCCGAGCTCGGCTCGCCGGCAGAGACGCCGGTGCGCTGGTGGGTGTCCCACGCCGACGACAGTGACGACGCCCGGGCCCTTGCCCGGGGTTTCCGCGTCGAGCGGGACCTCCTCCAGCTGCGCTGTCTCCTCCCGCTCCCCGGCCGGGACGGGCGCGTCGCACACCCGGAGGTGGCCACCCGGGCGTTCCGGGTGGACGGTGACGAGGCGGGTTGGCTCCGCCAGAACAACCGCGCCTTCGCCGACCACCCCGAACAGGGCCACTGGGACCTGCCCACCCTCCGGGAGCGGGAGCGGGAGGAATGGTTCGACCCGGAGGGGTTCCGCGTCCTCGAGGTCGACGGCAGGATCGCCGGGTCGTGCTGGACCAAGGTCCACGCCACAGACCCGCCGCTCGGTGAGATCTACGTCATCGGCGTCGACCCGGACTTCCACGGGCGGGGTTGGGGCAGGGCATTGACCGAGGCGGGGTTCGACTGGCTGGCGGGGACCGGCCTGTCCCACGGGATGCTGTACGTCGACGCGGCCAACGCCCCGGCGGTGGGTCTCTACCGCTCGATGGGACTCACCACCCACCACGTCGACCGGGCCTACATCCGCGGCCGCGGACCCGATTGAACCGATCGGGGCCGCGCCTTAGCGTGAGCCGATCAGATGGCCGATGGTGTAGGTCACCCCGGCCGCCGCCGACGAGATCAGGAGCTGGCGGGACGCCGACCAGAGCCAGGACCGCCCGGTGAAGAACGACAGGGCGGCGCCGACGACCACCGACGCCGCCGCACCCAGGCCGACCGACCACAGGGTGGCCGTCGTGCCGCTGGTGAGCAGCCACGGCAACAGGGGGATGAAGGCCCCCAGGGCGAACATCACGAAGGAGGAGAGTGCGGCCTGGAACGGGTTGCCAGTTTCGCCCGGGGCGAAGCCGAGCTCCTCGCGCGCATGGGTCTCGAGGGCGAGGTCGGGGTCGCGCATCATCTTGCCCGAGAGCTCGTCGGCCACGTCCGGCTCGACGCCGCGGCTGCGGTAGAGGGCGGCGAGCTCACGCCGCTCGTCCTCGGGGTCGGCCAGGATCGCCTGGCGCTCGACGTCGAGCTCGCGCTCCATGAGTTCGGACTGGGCCCGCATGGACACGTACTCGCCCGAGGCCATCGAGAACGCGCCGCCGATGAGCCCGGCGATGCCGGCGAGGCGCACCGATCCGGCCGACGCGTGGGCGCCGGCCATGCCCAGGATCAGCGAGACGTTGGAGACCAGCCCGTCACTGATCCCGAACACGGCGGCGCGGGCTCCACCGCCGCTGACGTTCCGATGGTGGTGCTCCTCGTACACGAGACGATCGTACCGACCCGGTGCCGGTGAGGAGGCACTGCGCGACGACCGTAGGCCGGCCTCACCGGGAGGTTCCCGGGTGGTCCACCCCCCCGGCACTCCCCTACAGTCAGGTCCATGGCAACCACCGTGCAGGGCATCGAAGCGTTCAAGGACCTCGTCGGACAGCACCTCGGCTACTCCGACTGGCACGTCGTCGACCAGGCGCAGGTCAACCTGTTCGCCGACGCGACCGGCGACCACCAGTGGATCCACGTCGACCCCGAGGCGGCCAAGAACGGCCCCTTCGGCGGACCCATCGCCCACGGGTACCTGACCCTGTCGCTGGCGCCGGTCTTCCTGGGCGAGGTCGTCCAGGTCGAGGGCATCTCGATGGGCGTCAACTACGGCTGCAACAAGGTTCGCTTCCCGTCGCCGGTGAAGGTCGGGAGCAAGCTCCGCCTGGGTGTCGCCGTCGCCGAGGTGGAGGACGTGACGGGCGGCGTGCAGGTCGTGCTCGACCTCACGCTCGAGACCGAGGGCGCGGCCAAGCCCAGCTGTGTCGCCCAGGTGGTCTACCGCTACTACGCCTGACCGGACCTACCGGGCCCGGACGCCGACCGGGCCCGGCGTCCGGGTGAACATGCAGGTCAGCCCCACCGTGGGTGTCCGCGCTCCGACAATGTGAGCAGACACTCCTAGAGTGGGTGCATGGAGATGCGGGTCGAGCAGCTGTCCGCGCAGGCCGACGTGTCGGTGGACACGGTCCGGTACTACCAGTCCAAGGGACTGCTGGCCCCGCCCCGGCGCGAGGGCCGGATCGCCTGGTACGGCGACGAGCACCTCGAGCGGCTCGGCCGGATCCGGTCGCTGCAGCAGCGGGGCTTCACCCTGGCCACCATCGCCCGCCTGGTGTCCGGCGAGCTCGACG
>CAZULR010000349.1:0-3282 GCA_964621235.1 uncultured Acidimicrobiaceae bacterium | reverse complement strand
GTCGCCGTAGGCGAAGATGCCGCCGTCGGAGGCCACCAGCCAGTAGCCGCCGCCGTCGGGCGTGGTCGCCATCCCGACGACGGGCCGCTGCAGGGGGATGTCGCCGGCCGAGCCGTGGAATGCGGCGTCGCCGTAGGAGAACACGCCGCCGTCGGAGGCCACCAGCCAGTAGCCCTGCCCGTCAGGTGTCGCCGCCATGCCGACGACGGGATGGTTCAGAGCGGTGCCGGCCGGTGAGCCGAACCACCCGGCAGTGCCGAACGCCGCCACCTGGCCGCTGGCCGTGACCATCCAGTACCCCGTGTCACCGGGGGCCATGGCCGTCCCGACCACGGGGCCCGACAGACCCTGGCCGGCGCCCGAGCCGTGGTAGCCGGCCGCCCCGTAGGTGAATACCCCACCGTCGGACGCCGCCATCAGGTAGCCCGGGAGCGCGTAGTCGTACGCGGACCCGGGATCCGACGGGCTGGTGCCCAGTGCCGGGACGGCGACGTGGACGGAGACGGAGCCGCCTCCGGGCGGCCCGCGGGGCACGACCGCACGCAGCGTGGTCGGGGAGGTGACCTGGACCGACGTGGCCGGCGTCGACCCGAAGGTCACGGTGCTCGCCTCCGTGAACCCGGTGCCGACGACGGTCACCCGTCCACCGCCCGAGGTCGGACCCTTGGCCGCCGTCACGGAGGTGACCGTCGGGGAGAGGAACATGAACCGGCACGCGGCGGCGACGATGCACGTGCCCGCCGCTCGGCCGGTGGCCGAGACCGACACCGGGACCGCCCCGCCGTAGACGACGTCCGGGGTGGTGACGGTCACCGAGGTGGGTGTCGACGCCACCACGTGGGCGGGCGTCGTACCGAAGTCGACCACCGGCGTGCCGGAGCCGAACCCCGTGCCGGTGATGGTCACCGACGTGCCCCCCACGGCGGGGCCCGAGGCGGTGCTGAGCGAGGTCACCGTCGGACACCCGGTCACGGCACCCGACAGCAGCGCCAGAAGCGGTAGCGCCCGTGGGCTCCCCCACCCCGACGCCAGGTCGTAGCCGGGCCGCGCCGTGAACAGGGTGCCGCCGAAGAGCGCGTTGGAGCCGGTGGTGACGTCGTTGAACGACGACGTCGCGCCCGCTCCGTAGAGCGCCGGGCCGAGCAGGCCGGCCGGATCGGCGCAGGCCTGGTCGGTGTCGGCCACGAGTGCGGCCCACAGGGGTGAGGCCTGGCTCGTGCCGCCGACCGTCCACCACGAGCCGGCCCAGTAGACGATGTCCCCGTGGGCCGGGTCCGACGAGGCCGAGACGTCGGGAACCCCGCGACACTGCTGCGTGTGCGACGTTCCACACGTGTAGCTGGTGTCGGCCGACCGCGCGGACGCCACCTGTTGGTAGGCGGGTGCCGCGAACACGTCCGAGTTGCCCCCGCCCCCACCCCCGGAGCCGGGGACACCCCACACCGTCTCGGTGGGTGCGCCGGCCGTCACGGACGTGAGCGACGTGCCGCCGACTCCGGTGACGTCGGGCTGATCGGCCGGATCGTCGACGGCCAGCTGCGTGTCCGGCGCCGAGGGGACCCAGCAGTCGCTCGAGCCGGTGTCGCCCGATGCGGCCAGGATCGACTGGCCCTGGGCGGCCGCCAGGCTGAACAGGGTGCTCTCGGCCGACCGCTCGGCCGGATCCATCGCCTGCTCACACTCCCCCCAGCTGGTCGAGAGCACCTTGGCGACGTCCTGGTCGACCATGGCCCGGTACGTGTCGAGCGGACCGGGGCCGTCGTCGTTCGGGCCCGAATACACCCGGATGGACGAACCCGGGGCCAGCCCGGCCACCACCTCGATGTCGAGCGCCGCCTCGCCGGCCTGGCCCCCACCGGCGCCGCCGTCGACCGGCACGGTCGTCACCGGGACGTCCGTGCCGTAGCAGGCCTGGTACGCGGCGATGTCCGCGGGCGTGAAGGGCTCGAGTTCGAAGATCCCGACCGTCTGCCCGGCCCCGGTGCGACCGTCGGCGTAGAGCGACGACATCCCGTACGTCTGGGCAAGCTGGGTTGCCGTCCATCCGGAGGGGAAGCTGCTGATGGCCGAGCAGGCCTGCGGCCCGACCGCCCCGTGGGGTGAGACCGCCGACGCCGCCGGCGACGGCGCCTCACGTGCGTGGTGCACGATCTGGGGCGTGTCCGTGGACTGGTCACCCAGGCCGATCACGCCGGTCAGCTGGGGGGCGAGCGACGCCGGCACGAGCGGATCGACGGTGGCGAGTCGGACGGTGCGGCCCGAGGTGAGCCGCGTCCGGACCAGCGGCACGGCGAACGCCGCCTCCAGCTGGGCGGTCGTACCTGTGACGGGCACGACGAGCCCGTCAGCCGAGGTGGCCCCGACGTCCAGGCCGGCGCCGGTCAGCCACTGCCGGGTGGCGGCGATCGTGTCCGGCGAGGGACCGAACACCGAGTCGAACTGCCCGGCCGCCAGGTACCGGTGGTAGCGGGGGTCGCCGGGCGTCGAGACGGCGGCGGCGAACGCCGCGAGCCCGGCCGGGTCACGCGGGCGCAGGGCCACGTCGACGGTCAGTCGGGCGGCTCCGTTCGCGGGGCCGAGCACCGTGGACCCGGCCGGCACGGTCACCACGGTCCCGACGAGCCGGACGGACGGGGTCGGCGCGGCATCGGCCCGGGCCGCCGGGACGAAGGTGGCACCCAGGACGGCCAGCACGCCACAGGCGACGACCGTCCGGCGGAGGTGCCCCGTCGGGCGGAAGCGGGTCCGGCTCACCCCTGCAGTCTCTCCCAGGAGCGTCCGGCGGTGGACGCGGGGACCGTCACGCATCCCCGGACGGCGGGGACGGAGGGGACGACTCCGGCGGATCGGCCGGAAGAGGAGCGGCCTCCGTCGCAGTTGCCGGCGACGAGGCGGTGGTGCCGGCACCCCGCAGGCGGGCGAGGCGCTCGGCCACCACCGCCTCGTGGCCGCGGTCGCTCGGCTCGTAGTAGCGGGTGCCGGCGACCGCCGCCGGGCGGTACTCCTGGTCGACGAAGGCATCCGGGTGGTCGTGGGGGTAGTCGTAGCCCTGGCCGTGGCCGATGGTGGCAGCAGAGCGGTAATGGGCGTCGCGCAGGTGGGTGGGCACGTCGCCCCGCGGCGCCTCCCGCACGTCCCGCTGGGCCCGGCCGAGGGCCACCGTCACCCGGTTCGACTTCGGCGCGCAGGCCAGGTGCACGACCGCCTGGGCCAGGTTCAACTGCGCTTCGGGCAGGCCGACGAACTCGACGGCCCGGGCCGCGGCGTCGGCCACCACCAGGG
>CAZULR010000348.1:0-3290 GCA_964621235.1 uncultured Acidimicrobiaceae bacterium | reverse complement strand
ATGATGCGCAGGCCGTGCAGGGTCAGCCACGGCTCCACGTACTCGATCTCCTCGGCGTACGGCGAGATGAGCTCGGACAGCCCGCCGGTCGCCACCACGGTGCACTCCCCCAGTACGGCGACGAACCGGCGGCAGAGTCCGTCGACCTGGCCGGCGAACCCGTAGAGGGCCCCGGACTGGATCGACTCGACCGTCGACTTGCCGATCACACTACGGGGCTCGACGAGCTCGACCCGGCGCAGGGCGGCGGCGTGGGCGAACAGGGCGTCGAGGCTGATCGCCACCCCCGGGGTGATCGCCCCGCCGAGGTACTCGCCGGCCGGGGAGATGGCGTCGAACGTGGTGGCCGTTCCGAGGTCGACGACAACGCACGGGCCGCCGAAGAGGTCGTAGGCGCCGACGGCGTTGGCGATGCGGTCGGCCCCCACTTCCTTGGGGTTGTCGTACAGGATCGGCATGCCGCTCTTCACGCCGGGCTCGAGCACCACCGCGGGCACGTCGAACCACCGGGACGCCATCTGGCGGAGGTTGGCCGTGACCAGGGGCACCGACGAGGTCACGGCGATGCCCGTGACGGCCTGCTCGATGTCCAGGCCGTTGAGGTCGAGCAGCTGGGTCAGCAGGAGCGCGTGCTCGTCGGCCGTCCGGACGTCGACGGTGGAGAGCCGCCAGTGGTGGGCGAGCCCGGCCGGCTCGGTGCCGTCCCGGGGGACCGACTCGTCGACCGGTGCCGCCGGGTCGTCGCTGAAGAGGCCCACGACGGTCTCGGTGTTCCCCACGTCGATGGCAAGCAGCATTGGGTTCCTTTCGAGTCGGCGCGGGCGCCGGGTCAGTCGCGGAGGTCGAGCCCGAGGTCGAGCACCGGTGCCGAGTGGGTGAGGGCGCCGGCCGACAGCAGATCGGCACCGGCTGCGGCCAGGGCCGGCGCGGTGGCGAGCGACACCCCTCCCGACACCTCGATCAGCACGTCGGAGCCCGCGGCGCGCACCCGGGCGACGGCCTCGGCGACCTGGCCGGGGCCCATGTTGTCGAGCAACACCACGGTGGCGCCGGCGGCCACGGCCTCGTCCACCTGCGCCAGGCGGTCGCACTCGACCTCGACCATGCGCCCGGGCCACTGCGCACGGGCCCGCCAGACGGCCTCGGTGATGGTGGCCCCGCCCAGATGGTTGTCCTTCACCAGGACGGCCTCGGACAGGTTGCCCCGGTGGTTGTGGCCACCACCGGCCCGCACGGCCGCCTTTTCGAGGGCGCGCAGGCCGGGGGTCGTCTTGCGGGTGTCGAGGATCCGGGTGGCCGGGTTGGCGGCGTGCACGGCGGCGACGTAGGCACGGGTCAGCGTGGCGACGCCCGACAGGT
The DNA here is from genome assembly GCA_964621235.1 of uncultured Acidimicrobiaceae bacterium. Lineage (GTDB taxonomy): Bacteria > Actinomycetota > Acidimicrobiia > Acidimicrobiales > RAAP-2 > Bog-756. The sequence continues at coordinate 1,931 of CAZULR010000348.1, read as the reverse complement.
GCCCCAGGAAGTTGAGCGCGGTCCGCTCGGCGGTCAGGATCGACCGGAGCGGGCCGTCGACGGTGGCCACCACGTCGCCCGGGACCACCTCCGAGCCGTCCGGGAGCAGCCAGGACACCGTCACCCCGGGGTCGATCTGGGCGAAGGCCTCGACGGCGCACGCCTGTCCGGCGATCACCCCCGCACCCCGGCTCACGACGTCCACCGTGGCCCGGCGACCGGCCGGGACGAGGCCGGCGGTCAGGTCGCCCAGGGGCAGCACGTCCTCGGCGATCGCCCGGGACACGGCGTCGACCACGGCCACCCGTGGCGGATCGAGCGTGGGCGCCCAGTCGTCCCCACCGCCCCGGTCCGCGCTGGACGGGTCCACGGCTGCGGGCGGGTTCACCGGGCGGGACCGCCCTGCGGGTCGCCGGTGGCCGCGGCCAGCGCCGTCCCGCCGTCGGGACCGTGGACGATGCGGCAGCGCCAGGCGGCGGAGGTCTCCGGGAAGTCGCTGCGGGCGTGGGCCCCCCGGGTCTCGGTGCGCAGGGAGGCCGAGGCCAGCACGCTGCGGGCCGCGGTCACCAGGTTGGCCAGCTCTCCGGCGGCCCGATCGGCCGGCGTCGGAGCCTGGACGGCGCTCACCGCGGCGACCATCCGGCCGGCCCGGGCCAGCGACGCGGCACTGCGGACGACGCCGGCGCCGTCGGTCATGGCCCGTTGCAGGAGGTCCCGCGCCTTGCCGACGTCACCCGACCCCGAGGACGGATCCAGCGTGTCGAGCCCGTCGACCGTGGCCGGATCCTGCCCCGCCGACTCCGGTACGGGAGCGTCGACCGGCTCGTCCCGGCCCTCGAGCACCGGTGCCAGCACGCCGGTCGGCGTCGGCCCTTCACCACCGTCCAGGATCGTCTCGGCCAGGCGGGCGCCGAAGACCATGCCCTCGAGCAGCGAGTTGCTGGCCAGCCGGTTGGCGCCGTGGACGCCGGTGCAGGCGACCTCGCCCGCCGCCCACAGACCGGGCAGTGCGGTGGCCCCCCACAGGTCGGTGAGCACGCCGCCCGACAGGTAGTGGGCGGCCGGCGCGATGGGCAGCCAGTCCGTCGCGGGGTCGAGGCCGATGGCGGCCAGCTCGGCGCTGATGGTGGGGAACCGGGAGCCGAACGACGCCAGTGCGGTGGCGTCGAGCCACAGGCTGTCCACCCCCTGTTCGTGCATGCGCTCGGCCATGGCGCGGCTGACCACGTCCCGGGACGCCAGCTCGTCCACGAAGCGCTCACCCCGGGCGTCCCGGAGCAGGGCCCCGTGGCCCCGCAGGGCCTCGGACAGGAGCGGTCGGGGCATGGCCGGGTGGTGGAGGGCGGTCGGGTGGAACTGCATGAACTCCACGTCGGCCACCGGGACCCCGGCCCGCAGCGACATGGCCAACCCGTCCCCGGTGGCCTCGGCCGGGTTGGTGGTGACCGCGAAGACCTGGCCGGCACCACCGGTGGCCAGCACGGTGTGGGTGGCCCGCACGTCGACCACCCGACCGTCGGGGGCCATCGCCACCACGCCCCGGCACCGCCCGCCGTCCACCAGGAGGTCGAGCGCGAACCACTCCTCGAGCACGGCGGCGGCGGAGGCCCGCGTGGCGTCGACCAGAGCGCGCTCGACCTCGGCGCCCGTCGCCGCCCCGCCGGCATGGACGACGCGCGCCGTGGAGTGGCCGCCCTCGCGGGCGAGGGCCAGCGCACCGCCCGGTTGCCGGTCGAAGACGGCGCCCATGGCGATGAGCTCGTGAACCCGCGACGGTCCCTCGTCGACGAGGACGCGGACGGCGTCGGCGTCGCACAGGCCCGCACCGGCGGCCAGGGTGTCGGCCAGATGGAGGTCCGTGGAGTCCTCGTCGCCCCCGAGCACGGCGGCCACGCCGCCCTGGGCCCACCGGGTGGCCGACTGGGACAGCT
>CAZULR010000347.1:0-3306 GCA_964621235.1 uncultured Acidimicrobiaceae bacterium | reverse complement strand
CCAACGACAGCCACTACACCCACCGCGAGGACCACGTCGCCCACGACGCCCTGCTGTGCGTGCAGACCGGCGCCCTGATCGACGACCCCAAGCGGTTCAAGTTCGAGGGGGAGGAGCACTACCTCAAGTCCGCCGCCGAGATGCGGCACCTGTTCCGCGAGCTGCCCGAAGCGTGCGACAACACGCTGCTGATCGCCGAGCGGGCCAACGTCGAGATCGACTTCGGCAAGCCGAGCCTCCCCCAGTTCCCCGTTCCCGACGAATTCGTCGGCGACACCTACGAGGTCCGGGCCGCGGCCTACCTCCGCCACCTCAGCGTCGAAGGTGCGAAGGAGCGCTATGGCATGCCGATTCCGGCGGCCGTCATGGAGCGGCTCGACTATGAGCTCGACGTCATCTCCAACATGGGGTTCTCGGCGTACTTCCTCGTTGTCTGGGACCTCATCAGGTTTGCCCGTTCCCAGCGCATCCGCGTCGGGCCGGGCCGCGGCTCGGCCGCCGGGTGCTGCGTGGCCTACTGCCTGCAGATCGTCGACCTCGACCCCATCAAGTACGACCTGCTCTTCGAGCGCTTCCTCAACCCTGGTCGCATCCAGATGCCTGACATCGACATGGACTTCGACGAGCGCTACCGCGGCGACATGATCAAGTACGCCGCCGAGCGCTACGGCTCGGACCACGTCGCCCAGATCGTCACGTTCTCCACCATCAAGGCCCGCGCCGCCGTGCGCGATGCGTCCCGGGTCCTCGGCTACCCGTACATCGTGGGCGACAAGATCGCCAAGGCCATGCCGCCGCTGCTGATGGGCCGCGACACCCCGTTGGCCGCCTGCCTGGCCAAGACGGAGGGCTTCGAGGAGGGGTTCCAGCTCGCCGCCGAGCTGCGCACCATGTACGAGACCGACCCGGAGGCGAAGCGGGTCATCGATGTCGCGAAGGGGCTCGAGGGACTGCGCCGAGGCGACGGCATACATGCGGCGGCGGTGGTCATCACCGACCTGCCGCTGACCGAGTACGTCCCCATCCAGCGGAAGCCGGACAGCAACAACCCGGACGACGCCCCCGTGGTCACGCAGTACGAGATGCACGGGGTCGAGGACCTCGGCCTGCTGAAGATGGACTTCCTCGGCCTGCGCAACCTCTCGGTCATCGAGCGGGCGCTCGATCTCATCGAGGTCTCGACCGGCGAGCGCCCCGACATCGACAACATCCCGCTCGACGACGAGCCCACCTTCGTGATGCTCCGCAAGGGCGACTCGATGGGCGTCTTCCAGCTCGAGGGCGGCCCCATGCGCTCCCTCATGCGGTCGCTCGCCCCCACCACCTTCGACGACATCGCCGCCCTGGTGGCGCTGTACCGGCCGGGCCCCATGGCGGCCAACATGCACCGGGACTACGCCGACAGGAAGAACGGCCGCCAGCCCGTCACCTACGCGCACCCCGACCTCGAGGCGATCCTGGCCGACACCTACGGCCTCATGATCTACCAGGAGTCGGTCATGCGGGTCGCCCAGAAGTTCGCCGGCTACACCCTCGCCGAGGCCGACAACCTGCGGAAGGCCTGCGGCAAGAAGATCCGGGCACTCATCCAGGCCGAGCGCGAGAAGTTCGTGGCCGGCTGCGTCACCGAGGGCTACGGCGAGGAGCTCGGCACCGCCCTGTTCGACATCATCGAGCCGTTCGCCGACTACGCCTTCAACAAGTCCCACTCCTACGGCTACGGCTTCATCGCCTACCAGACGGCCTGGCTGAAGGCCCACTTCCCGGTCGAGTACCTCGCCAGCCTGCTCACGAGCGTCAAGGACAACAAGGACAAGACCGCCATCTACCTCGGCGAGTGCCGGTCACTCGGCATCGAGGTGCTCGTCCCCGACGTCAACCGGTCCCTGGCCGAGTTCGCCCCCGATTTCACGGCCGGCGAGGGGGCCATCGGCACCTCCGGCGACAGCCCCGGCGCCATCACCTTCGGCCTGGCCGCGGTGCGTAACGTCGGCGAGGCGCTCGTGGCCCTCATCGTGGCCGAACGGGAGAACGGCCAGTTCGTCGACTTCTACGACTTCTGCCAGCGCGTCGACCCCCAGGTCCTGAACAAGCGGACCATCGAGTCGCTGATCAAGGCCGGGGCGTTCGACTCCATGGGCCACGCCCGCCAGGGACTGTTCCTCACCTTCGAGGAGATCGTCGACCGCACCCTCGAGCGGCGACGTGAGCACGACGCCGGGGTCATGTCCCTGTTCGCCACCCTGGAGGAGCCCGACGAGGGCAAGACGACCGGCTTCGCCGACACGCGGATCCCGATCCCCGACACCGAGTTCGAGAAGTCGATCCGCCTGGCCTTCGAGAAGGAGATGCTGGGGCTCTACATCAGCGACCACCCGCTGATGGGCCTCGAGGGCTCCCTGTCCCGCCTGACCGACTGCAGCCTCGCCGAGCTGCGCGACTACGACCCCGAGGCCATGGCCGGCTCCGGCTACGAGGGCAACGGGGGTGGGGTCAAGGTCATTGGCGGGGTCATCACCGAGCTGCAGCGCCGTTACACCAAGAAGGGGGACCTGATGGCCACCTTCGTGTTGGAGGACCTGAACGCTTCGATCGAGGCCTTCGTGTTCCCGAAGACCATGGCCGACTACGGCGCCCTGCTCGACGACGACGCCATCGTGGTCGTCAAGGCCCGCCTGGACATGCGCGACGAGCGCCTCAAGCTGGTGTGCATGGAGGTGTCGCGGCCCGAGCTGGTCGCCGACGGCCTCCGTGACCTGCGCATCTCCCTGCCCCTCGGCACCCTCACGGACCGGACGGTGGACGACCTCAAGCGCCTCCTGTCGGAGCACCCCGGCCACTCCCCCGTCCTGCTCCACGTGGGCGAAAAGGTCCTGAGGCTGCCGTCGGAGTTCAACGTGGACGCCAGCCGTGGCCTCATGGGTGAGCTGCGTGTCCTGCTCGGCCCACGGGCGATCCAGGCCTGACGACCCGTCAGTCCGTTTGCGGTGCACGCGAGTTGCACCACCGGACCCGCTCCCGAGATGTCCCTGGTCAGGGGCTCGGAGAGCCGGAGTTTCGGAGCGGATACGACAGGCGTCGTAAATTCCCGTAAAATCGGTGGACGGCACCTGGCGTGGGCGATCCGGAACACTGCCCCTCCCCTGCGGCGGCACGTTCCGGGGACCACGGCCGACCAGGTGCGGGGGATGGAGACGCAGGGAGATCGAGGAGTACGGAACGACACATGTCCATCCAGGTGGAGACCAAGGATTGCACGTCGATCAGTGACGCCGAGCTGGCCGAGATGGCCGACCTGTGCGCCGA
>CAZULR010000346.1:0-3323 GCA_964621235.1 uncultured Acidimicrobiaceae bacterium | reverse complement strand
ACGGCGCCGTCATCCACACCCAGTCGACCAACCACACGCGGATCGGGTCCGACTGTGTGATCGGCCACCTGGCCCACCTGGAAGGGTGTCTGCTCGAGGACCTGGTGCTCATCGGTTCGGGTGCGGTCGTACTCGAAGCCGTCACCTGCCGCTCGGGCTCGCTGGTCGGCGCGGGGGCCGTCGTCACCCCGGGGACGGAGGTCCCGGCCGGCGCGATGGCGATCGGAGTCCCCGCCCGCATCCGCACGGACGCCGTCACCGAAGAGTCGGTGCGGGCGAACGCGGACGCGTACTCGACGGGGCACCTCCGCCAGCACCGCGATGGCAGCCACGAGGTGTCGTTGGCGGAGTGCCTCGAGCCCTGAGGCGGACGCACCACCCGCCGGCTCCCCGACGTTCCCCACTGGGCGCGGTCCGGCGCAGCCAGTAGTCTCGGGCAGTTTCGATCAGGGAGAGGGAATGAGCGATCTACTGCTTGCCGACGAACGAGAAGCTGTGGCTGCGGCCAGCCGCCACCTGGCCCAGAAGGGACTCGTGATCGGCACGGCCGGCAACATCTCGGCCCGCAAGGGTGACCTGGTGGCCGTCACCCCGACGGGCGCCGACCTCTCGACGGTGACCGCCAAGATGGTCACGGTGATCGACCTCGAGGGCGAGGTCGTCGACGGGGACCTGGCTCCGACCTCCGAGGTGCCGCTGCACACCGGCATCTACGCCGCCACCAACGCCCTCGCCATCACCCATGCGCACGCCATGGCCTCCACCGCACTCTCGTGCTGTTTCGACGAGCTGCCCCCACTGCACTACAGCTGCCTGGGACTCGGCGGCGCGCCGCGGACCGCGGCGTACGCGACGTTCGGCTCCGAGGAGCTGGCCCGCAACGTCCTCGAGGCGCTGGAGGGCCGAAACGCCGCCATGATGCAGAACCACGGCTCGGTGGCCTACGGCAGCCGGATGGCCGAGGCCGTGGAGCGGCTCGAGCTCCTGGAGTGGCTGGCCGAGCTGTACTGGCGGTCCTCGTCCATGGGCACGCCGCACGTGCTCACCGACAAGGACTTCGAGGACATCATCACCGCGGCCATCGAACGCGGGTACGGCGGCCTGAAGAAGGTCAAGAAGGACTGAGGCCGGATCGGCGCGGCCAGGTCGCCGGGCGCCGCGGCACCGGCTGGTGGGGTCGCGCGTGGTGCGGTGGCCCGGCGTCGAACTACCCGGCGTCGAACTGGCCGTGGATCAGGCCGGCGAGCAGCTCGCGGTTCACCTCGATCGGATCAGTGGCCTGCAGGGTCAGATCGGCGGGCAGCGAGTCATCCCAGGTGGACCGTGAGCGCTCAACCCGCGCCCAGTCGAGCTCGTACCAGTCGGGAATCGACCGTCGCCTCGACTCGATCCTGAGCCGGTGGGTGGCGGGGTCCGCGCACTCGGTCACCACCGTCACGAAGCGAGCGCCCTCCTGGTCCGCCACGGCTCGGCACCGGTCGACCTCGGGAGTCCTGGCGACCCCGTCGAGCACCACGGAGGACCCGCGTCGGATCTGGGCCCTCGCCAGCGCGCACAGGATCGACCACCCCACGGGTCGGTGACCCGTTGGCACCATCGAGTCGAGCGCGTCCTGAACCGCCTCGAACGGCCGGAGTCCACTCATCGCCCAGTCGTGCGCGAGGACCGGCGCTCCCAGGAGTGCCGCGGCCTGCTCAGCCGTGGTGGACTTTCCCGTGCCCGGTAATCCGGTGATCAGCATCAGGATGGGCTGAGGCGGACTCGTCCCACAGGCCATTGGCCAAGCGTTGCAGATCCGGCGGCGCACCGCCGGGTCGGTGCCCCGACGTTCCGGTCGCGCCAGAACCGGCCGTCGCGTGCCCCGTCACCCGATCCGGTTCCGGCACACCGGGAGTCCGCCCGCGTGTCGCAACCGGAACTAGGGGATCCCGCCGTCGACCCGGAGCACGGCACCGGTGGTGTAGCTCGACGCGTCCGAGGCGAAGTAGAGGGCGGCCCCGACCACCTCGTCCGGCTCGCCGCCCCGCCCGAGCGCGTGCCGGCGCTCCGCCTCGGCGGCGAAGGCCTCGAGATCCCAGTCCGTGGACACGTCCGTGAAGAACGGCCCGGCCATGATGCAGTTGACCCGGACCGAGGGCCCGTAGGCGTGGGCGAAGCCGACGGTGAGGGCGTTGAGGCCGGCCTTGGCCGCGTCATAGGGGAGCATGAAGGGCGCCGGACGGATCGAGCCGGTGCTCGACACGTTGATAACCGATCCGCCACCGTCCGCCACCATCCGCGGCGCCACCAGCGCGGTCAGCCGGAACGGCCCTTTCAGGTTGAGCCCGACCACCTTGTCCCACATGGCCTCGCCCACGTCGGCCAGGTCGCCGTAGAGGAGCGACATCCCGGCGTTGTTGACCAGCACGTCGACCCGCCCGAACCGGTCGTACGCCTCGTCCACGAGTCCGTCCAGCTCGTCCCAGTGGCTGACGTTGACCGCCACGGCGTGGGCCTCCCTCCCCCGGGCCCGGACCTCGTCGGCCACGGCACGGCAGGCGTCGAACTTGCGGCTGGCCACGACCACGTTGGCCCCGGCATCGGCGAACCCGAGCACCATGGCCCGGCCCAGTCCCCGGCTGCCGCCGGTGACCAGCACCACCCGGTCGGTCAGGTCGAACCGGTCGGCGGGCCCCGTCGTCGCCTCGGGGGTCATCGCAGCGTGGTCGTGGCGGCGAGCTGCGCGGCCCGGGCCGCCATGTCGAGGACCACGTCGCCGAACTTGGCCATCTTGGGGTTGTCGGCCTCACCCGCCACCACCCGGGCGTAGCCGGCCTCGAGCACGATGGCGAGCTTGAACCGGGCCAGGATGACGTAGTAGTCGATCTCGTCCACGGGCCGGCCACTGGCGGTGGCATAGGCGTCGAGCAGTTCGTCCCGGCTCGGCATCCCCGTGAAGTCCACGTAGCTCACCGTGCCCTGGCCGCCGGCCGAGGTGTCGTCCGGCCAGCCGTTGATCACCCAGCCGAGGTCGAGCAGCGGGTCGCCGACGGTGGCCATCTCCCAGTCGACGATGGCCGCGAGCCGTGCCGGCGCGCCGTGGTGGTACATGACGTTGGCGAACTGGTAGTCACCGTGCATGATCCCGGGGCGGTAGGAGCGGGGCCGGTGGGTGCGCAGCCACGCCGCCGCCTCGTCGATGCCGGGGAGCGGTCGGAACTGCACCGCCTCCAGGTGGTGCAGCCAGCGGTCGACCTGGCGCTCGTGGAACCCGTCGGGCTTGCCGAATCCCTCGAGACCCCGGGCCTCCCAGTCCACCCGGGCGAGACGGGCGATCCCGTCGA
>CAZULR010000345.1:0-3334 GCA_964621235.1 uncultured Acidimicrobiaceae bacterium | reverse complement strand
CCGAACTGGTTGCGCAGGGCCGACACCAGGCGGAGCCCGAAGGCGTCCTTCTTCTGCGAGGCGAACCGGGCGAACAGGGCCGACGAGATGACCGGGGCCGACACCCCCCGTTCGATGGCCTCCTCGACCGTCCACCGGCCCTCGCCGGAGTCGACGACGACACCCTCGATCTTCTCGAACCCGGACTCGGGTCGCAGGGCCCGCTCGGCCAGCTCGAGCAGCCACGAGCGCACCACCGAGCCGTAGCGCCAAATGGAGGCGATCTCGTGGAGGTCGAGGTCGAACTCGGGCGCCTCGGACAGGATCTCGAAGCCCTCGGCGTAGGCCTGCATCAGGCCGTACTCGATCCCGTTGTGGACCATCTTGACGAAGTGGCCGGCGCCGGGCGGTCCCACGTGGGCGTAGCCGCCCTCGGGGGCGAGGGCGAGGAACGCCGGCTCGCACACGGCGACCGCCTCGTCGGTCCCGCCGACCATCAGGCAGTAGCCCTCCTTCAGCCCCCAGATGCCACCGGACGTGCCGGCGTCGACCAGGGCGACGCCGTCGGCGGCGAGCCGCCCGACGAGCGGGGCGGTCTCCTTGTAGTTGGAGTTTCCGCCGTCGATGACGACGTCACCGGACTCGAACAGGCCGGCCAGCGTGGTGATGGTGTCGTTGGTTGGCTTACCGGCCGGGACCATCACCCAGGCCACGCGAGGGGGCTCGAGTGAGGCCGCCAGCTCCTGGAGCGTGGCCACCGGCTGGGCGCCGAAGGCCGCCGCCGCGGCCCGGGCATCGGCGTTCAGGTCGAAGGCCACGACCTCGTGGCCGTGCTCGATCAGCCGCTGGGACATGTTGGCCCCCATCTTGCCGAGTCCGACCATTGCGAGCTTCATGGGTGTTCCTCCGTGGTGGGTGGGTCGAGCAGGGGGGTGGGCGCGGTGGTGGGCGGTGGTCCGGCTCAGGCGCCGGCGAGTGCGGCCGCCTTGTCAGTCAGTGAGGCCATCAGGTCGTCGAAGCTGGCGGCGAAGGAGGCCACGCCCTCGGTCTCGAGGGTGGCGGCCACGTCCTCCATGTCGATGCCGGCGGCGGCGAGCCGGTCGATGACGGCCCGGCTGCCGACCTCGTCGGCGTCCACGGTGCGGGCCACCGTGCCGTGATCGAGGAAGTCGCCGACGGTGGCGTCGGGCATGGTGTTGACCGTGTCGGGCCCGATGAGGGTGTCGACGTAGGCCAGGTCGGGGTAGGCCGGGTTCTTGGTGGACGTCGACGCCCACAGCGGGCGCTGCTTGCGGGCGCCCCTGGCGGCCAGGGCCTCCCAGCGGGGACCGGCGAACCGGTCGAGGAACAGGCGGTAGGCCAGGCGGGCCTGGGCCACCGCCGCCCGGCCCCGGAGGGCCAGCAGGTCGGCGTCCCCGTTGGCCAGCGCCTCGATCCGCTGGTCGACCTCGGTGTCGACGCGGCTGACGAAGAACGAAGCGACGCTGGCCACGCGGGAGAGGTCGTCCACCCCGGAGGCGGCCAGCGCCTCCAGCCCGGACAGGTAGGCCTCGATGACCTCGGCGTAGCGGGTCAGGGAGAAGATGAGGGTCACATTGATGCTGCGTCCCTCGGCGATCATCTGCCGGATCGAGGGCACGCACTCCGGAGTCGCCGGGATCTTGACCAGGACGTTGGGCTGGGCGATCCGCTCGTGGAGCCCGCGGGCCGCCGCGATGGTGCCCTCGGTGTCGTGGGCGAGCGAGGGGGCCACCTCCACCGAGACGAAGCCGTCGCCGCCGCCCGAGCTGTCGTACACGGGGCGCAGGATGGCCAGCGCATCGTTGATGTCGTCCACGACCATGTCCCAGTAGGCGTCCTCGACGGGAACGGTACCGACCAGCGAGGAGAACTGGGCGTCGTAGGTGTCCTGGCCGCTGATGGCCTTGGCGAAGATGGTGGGGTTGGAGGTGACCCCCCGGATGCCCTGATCGACCAGGCCGGCCAGTGTGCCGTCCCGGAGCCAGTCGCGCCGCAGGTTGTCGAGCCACGGGCTCTGGCGCTGGTCGTCGTACAGGTCGTTCAGTGTGGTCATCAGTGATCCTCTCGAGATCCGTTCGGGGCGTCCGTCGGGCGCCCGCCGTGATGTCGCCCGTGTCGTCTGGTCTAGTCGCCCCGGGTCAGCAGTTCGGTCGCTCGCGCCGCGACGTGGACGGGGTCGAAGCCGAACTCCCGCAGGACGACCTCGCCCGGGGCCGAGGCCCCGAAGTGGTCGATACCCACTGAGGCGTCGGCGTACCGCTCCCACCCGAACGTGCTGGCCGCCTCGACCGACAGCGTCGGGACGCCGGGGGGGAGGACCTCGTCCCGGTAGGCGTCGTCCTGGAGCGCGAACAGCTCCCAGCAGGGGAGGGAGACCACGCGGGCACGGGTGCCGGCCTCGGCCAGAAGCCGGGCGGCGTCGAGGCAGAGGGAGACCTCGCTGCCGGTGCCGATGAGCACGACCTGGGCCGGCCCGTCGCCCGGGTCGGACAGCACGTAGGCGCCCCGGGCGACGCCCTCGGCGGCCAGGCCTACCGTCTGGGCCAGCACGGGCAGGTCCTGGCGGGTGAGGATCAGTGCCGTCGGCCCGTCGCTGTCCACCGCGATCCGCCAGGCCTGGGCGGTCTCGTTGGCGTCGGCGGGGCGGATCACGCGCAGCCCGGGCATGGCCCGCACGGCGGCCAGCTGCTCGATGGGCTGGTGGGTCGGCCCGTCCGGACCGAGGCCGACCGAGTCGTGGGTCCACGAGTAGACGACGTGGGCCTCGGACAGCGCGGCCACCCGGACCGCCCCGCGCATGTAGTCCGAGAACACGAAGAAGGTCCCGCCGACGGGCAGGATCCCGCCGTGCATGGCCATGCCGGTCATGACCGCGCCCATGGCGTGCTCGCGGATGCCGTAGTGGAGCAGGCTGCCCCCGGGGTCGTCGACCGACTGGGCGGTGGCCCCGGCGAGCGCCATGCCGGTGTTGCCGGTGAGGTCGGCACTGCCCGGCAGGAGCCCGGGCAGCTGGTCGGCGGTGGCGTCCAGGCACACCTTGATGGCCTTGCGGGTGGCCATGGGGCCGTCCTCGGGGGTGAAGGTCGGGAGCGTGGACTCCCAGCCCGGCAGCCCGTGCCCACCCAGCGCTGCGTCGAAGCGGGCCCGGTCGCCGCCCCAGGCTGCAAGACGCGCCTCCCAGTCGGCCCGCATGGCCTGGCCGCGCGTGATGGTGGACCGGTACATGGCCAGCACGTCGTCGGGCACCCAGAAGGTCGTGTCGACGGGGAGACCGAGCACCTCCTTGGTGAGCCGGGCCTCCTCGTCGGAGAAGGGGTCGCCGTGGGCCTTGGCG
>CAZULR010000344.1:0-3336 GCA_964621235.1 uncultured Acidimicrobiaceae bacterium | reverse complement strand
CCGCCGTCGACGCTGGGCGAGAAGGTGAAGTCCAGCTTCAGGTACGGGAACCCGGCGTCCACCACGGCCGCGGCCACGGCCTCGAGATGCGCGGCCACGTCAGGGTGCGTGGTGTCGAGGCCGTACATGAACCCGTCCTCGCCACCGCCCCACGGCGGGTTCCACCACGTCCGCAGCGGCCCGGTGTCGACGCCGTCGACCAGGTGTCGGGCGATCCAGTCCGGGTGGCGGCGTGCCACCTCGGAGTCGGGGGCGACGAGGAACGGCGCGAGCCACAGGCCCGGCGTGCGGCCCGAGGCCCGGATCGACCCGGCGAGGCCGGCGAGGTCCGAGGGGAAGCGGGCGTTGGTGTCGAGCCAGTCGCCGATGGCCGCCTGGTAGCCGTCGTCGATCTGGAACACCTCGAACGGCCACCGATCGGCGAGGGCCAGGTTGGTGGCGATGTCCGCTTCGGTCACGTCGTGGAAGTACTGGTACCAACTGCACCAGCCCACCTGGAAGGGTGCCGTCGTGCGGGCGCCGCCCACCCGTCCGGCGACGTCGGCCCATCGTTCGAGCAGCACCGAGGCGTCGGCGACGGGACCGGTCCCGACGTGGACCGCGTGGAGGTCACGACGCGACCCGGCGGCCAGGACGACGTCGCCCAGGAAGGCCTCGACCCGCACCTCGACGGTGCCGTCGATCTCGGCCACCCGCAGCGTCCCGTCGTGGCGGTCGCCGCCGTCGAAGCCCACGAGGACGCAGGTCGAGCCCGGCCCGGGGTCGTCGGCGAGGACCGTCACCCATTCCGAGCGGAGCTCCCCCGGCCGGGCCCGGCGCTGGTCGGCGTGGTGGACGGCCTGGAGGAAGGGGAAGTCGGCCCGGATCGAGGGGTCGACGTCGACGCCGACCACGCCGACGCCGGTGGGGCTCCAGGACTGGTAGCCGTTGCGCAGGAGCCGCACCGGTCCACGTCCACCGGCCACGCCGTAGACGAACGAGACCGAGCGGACCCGGACGGCGTGGTCGCCCCGGTTGGCGACCGACCACTCCAGTCCGACGTCGTGCAGTTCGAGGTCGATCTCGAGGGGTCCGAGCCCGAAGGACTGCCCCGTGCCCTCGAGGTCGGCCACCTCGACACGGGAACCGGCGGGTTCGGTCAGTTCGGCCTCGAGCCGGAGGGGGAGCAGGTGCACGAGGCCCACCGTAGAGGCGCCGGCCCCGCCGCGCCCGGTCCGTCCGCGGGGCGCCGACCAGGGGGTTCCGGTCCCGGCGGTGGTACGAACATCCGTTCGCTACCGTCTCGCCATGGAGCGGATCGAGGTGGACGGCCATGTCCTCGGATGGGAGCGACGTGACGGGGGAGCCGTCCTCGAGGTGGCCGACGGTTCGGGTCCCACCGACCGGCCGACACGGGCGACGACCTTCGTCCTGGCTGTCCATGACGACCGCCTCCGGGTCGGGCTGGCGATGCTCCCGACGACGCGCACGGTCGACGTGTCGCTCCAGCCCGATCTGGTCGGCCGGGTCCTGTCCGTCGACCCGGGTCCCTGCGCCGACGGCTCGGCCGGGGCGGCGGTGGCCCGGTGGGTGGTGTCGCTGGCCGGGGGCACGCGGATGTGGCGCCCGACGGATCCGGCCGCGACCGGCCTCGTGGCCGTGGTCGGTGGTGCCGCACTGCCCCTCCTCGGCGCTGCCTACGACTCGGGCGCCGCGACAGTGCGTGAGGTGCCCCGTTGGGCCGCCCCGCTCCTCGCGGCGGCGACGCCACGGGACGCGGTGCGGGCCGCCTTCGGGGCCAAGGGCACGAGGGCGGTGGCGCGCGCGCTGGTCGCCGGGCTCGTCGTACCACTCCCCGGCGCCGCCGACGGGACGCCTTGGGTGGGACCGACTGCTCCCACCGGGACGGTGGCCCTGCACCGCGTGGCGGCGGCGCTGATGGGCGTGCCGGTACTCGAACCGGACCGGGTGGCCCGGGTGCTGACAGCAGAGGGCCCACCCTGTCCCCCCGACCGGTGGCCGGACGCGGCGAGGTTGGCCGTCGGGCGCGACGTGGCGTCCCGCCTGGGACCCATCGGTGCCGAGCGCGTGCTGACCGAGGCGGTGTCGACCGAGGGCGGCATGTCCGTGCTGGACGACCTGTGCCATCTCTACCCCGGGGTGGCCGAGCAGCTGCCGGCCCGTCCACCCACGCGGCTGGTGGCGCTCCGGGACCTCTGCCGCAACTTGTTGCCGCTCGACCCCGACCCGTCAGCCGCCCGTTGGGGTCGGCCGCCCCGGTCGCCGACGACACGGGCTATGTCCGTCGACCCGGTGCCGGCACCGGGTCGCGGGGCCCGACTGACCCGGACGGAGCGGGCGCGTCCGACCCGGACCGTGCGGCCGCCGGACGTCGCGCCAGTGCCGGCGCCATCCCGACCGCGACCGACCGCCCCGCGGCCCGACCCGAGGGCCCGGGCCCGCGTCGCTCCGGCGGTTCCGGCCTCGTCCCCCAACGCCGCCTTCCGCCATCTGACCGCGGTGGCCGCGCTCCACGGTGTCGAGGTCGGGGCCGACCTCCGCCTGCTGCTGCCCCGGACCTCCGACGAGCTCGAGTCCTGGGGATGCCGGCTGCGCAGCTGTGTCGGCTCGTTCGGTGCGGCCGTAGCGGCGGGGCGCAGCATCCTCATCGGCGTCGAGGTGGGCGGCGCCCTGTCCTACTGCGTGGAGGTGACGCCCGACGGATCGGTCCGCCAGTTCCTGGGGGAGCGGAACCGTACGGTGCCGAGGCCCGTGGTCGCATCGGTGTGCGACGTGCTCGTTGCGGCGGGGGTCGTGGACCCGACGCGGACCGCCAACGAGGTGTGGCTGGGGGCTTGAGGCCCGTCGGCACCGGGACCCGGCGGCGCCCGCGTCGGGGCGCCGGCCCATTAGGCGGTCCGGGTCGGCTCGCCGGGGACCACGGGGCGACCGAGCGGCACCCCGTCAGTGAACTCCTCGAGGGTCACCACCTTGTGCGAGCGGTCGGGGTAGGGGTCCGGATAGTCGACGACGCGCACGCGGCCCGTGGGGATGTAGCGCCCCGAGTCGATCACCATGCGGGGGACGTACGGGTCACGCCCGATCGACCGGAACAGGCGGGTGGTGGGCCCCCAGATCGACGCCTCCTCGTGCCAGACGAGACGGTCCAGCTGGCGCAGCACGATGAGCAGCGTCACCAGGGTGCCGGTCAGGAGCCCGGCGACGAGCGCCCCCCACAACGTCCCACCCGGCATCACGACGAGCATGGCGACGATCACGCCGAGGAGGAGGAACATGCCCGTCCACTCCACCGGGAGGAGGACCTCCCCGGTGGCCGTATCGATCTTGGCCCGGTAC
>CAZULR010000343.1:0-3345 GCA_964621235.1 uncultured Acidimicrobiaceae bacterium | reverse complement strand
TCGATGGCGATCTGCATCAGCTGCTCCTGGAAGAGGGGCACCCCGAGGGTGCGCTCCAGGGCCGGCTGCATCAGCGGGTGGAGGTAGGTGACGGGCTCGGTCCCGTTGCGGCGGCGGATGTAGGGGTGGACGGCGTTGCCCTGGATGGGTCCGGGTCGGATGAGGGCGACCTCGATGGCCAGGTCGTAGAAGCAGCGGGGCCTGACTCTCGGCAACGTGTTCATCTGGGCCCGCGACTCGACCTGGAACACGCCGACCGTGTCGGCCCGGCACAACAGGTCGTAGACCTCGTCCTCCTGCTCGAGACGGGCCAGGTCGATGGTGTCCCCGTGGAAGTCGGCCACCAGGTCGACCATGTGGTGGAGGGCGGTCAGCATCCCCAGGCCGAGCAGGTCGAACTTGACCAGGCCGGCCGCCGCGCAGTCGTCCTTGTCCCACTGCAGCACGCTGCGGCCCGGCATCCGGCCCCACTCCACCGGACAGACTTCGACCACCGGCCGGTCGCAGATGACCATGCCCCCCGAGTGGATGCCGAGGTGGCGGGGGAAGCCGAGCAGCTCCGAGGCCAGCTGCTGCACGAGCGGCGGCAGGTCGTCGCGCTCGCCCAGGGACTGGCCCCGCTCGGTCGATCCCGACCAGGCGTCGGCCTCCTCGGTGGTGTGCCCGAGGGCCTTGCCCACGTCACGCAGGGCGGAGCGGGAGCGGTAGGTGATGACATTGGCCACCTGGGCGGCGTGCAGTCGTCCGTAGCGCTCGTAGACGTACTGGATGACCTCCTCGCGTCGGCCCGACTCGATGTCGACGTCGATGTCCGGGGGGCCGTCCCGGGCCGGCGACAGGAACCGCTCGAAGAGCAGGCCGAGCGAGACGGCGTCGACGTTGGTGATGCCGAGCGCGTAGCAGACCGCCGACGTGGCGGCCGAACCCCGGCCCTGGCAGAAGATGTCCTGGCGCCTGCAGAACTGGACGATGTCCCACACGGTCAGGAAGTACCCCGGGAACCCGAGGGTGCCGATCACCCCGAGCTCGTGGTCGATCTGCCGGTAGGCGCCGGGCACCCGCTCGGACCCCCGTGGCCCGTAGCGGTCCGCCGCCCCCCGACGGGTCAGCTCGGCCAGCCAGGTCTGCTCGGTGTGGCCCTCGGGCACGGGGAAGTCGGGGAGCCGGGGGGCCACCAGACGCAGGTCGAAGGCGCACTCGGCGGCCAGCTCGCCGGCCCGCTCGACGGCTCCCGGCCACCGGGCGAACCGTCGGAGCTGCTCGGCCTCGCTCCGCAGGCAGGCGGTGGCCGACGACGGGAGCCAGCCCTCCAGGTCCTCGAGCGTCCGTCGGGCCCGCACGGCCGACAGCGTGGTGGCCAGGGGGAACCGGGCCGGGGTGGCGTAGTGGACATTGTTGGTGGCCACCGGCGACACCCCCCGCCCGGCGGCCAGCACGGCCAGGGCGTCGTTGCGGGGGCCGTCGATCGGTGCGCCGTGGTCCCACAGCTCGACGGCCAGGTGCTCGGCGCCGAAGCGGTCGATCAGGTGGTCGAGGGCCCGCCCGGCGGCGGTCGGCCCCTCGTCGGTCAGGGCCGAGGCCAGCGGCCCCTTGCGGCACCCGGTCAGGATCTGCCAGTGGCCGCCGTGGCGGTCGGCCAGGGCGTCGAGGGTGAGGACGGGCCGTCCCTTCTCGCCGCCCTCCAGGTGGGCCTCGGCGATGGCGCGGCTGAGTCGGGCGTAGCCCTCGGGGTCGCGGGCCAGTACCACCAGGTGGGTCCCGTCCGGGTCGGGCATCCCGGTGCGCAGGTGGGGTCCGTCGATGTCGGACAGGGTGAGCTCGGCGCCGAACACGGTGCTCAGGCCGAACGCCCGGGCCGCCACCGCGAACCGGACCGCCCCGTAGAGCCCGTTGTGGTCGGTGAGGGCCAGCGCCGACAGGCCGAGGCGGACCGCCTCGGCGGCCAGCTCCTCGGGGTGGCTGGCGCCGTCGAGGAAGGAGAAGTTGGAGTGTGCATGGAGCTCTGCGTAGGGCATCGTCGGTCCGGTCGTCTCAGCCGTAGGTCGCCTCGACCCACCACCGGCCGCGCTCGGCCAGGAGGAGGTGGGCCGACCGTGCGGTGACCGCCTGCAGCCGGGCGGCCCGCCGCCGTGAGCGCGACCACCAGCGCTCGTCGGCCGGCCACGGTCCCGCCCAGCCGGACAGCGGCTCCCACGGGCCGCCTTCCACCGACAGCCGGTCGGGGGACGCGGTCAGCAGACCGCGGGCCGAGACGCGCACCGGCTCCCCCCGGGTGTCGGCCAGGTCCGCCCGGACCGGGTCGGGGTGGACCACGGCCGGCGCCGGCGGGGGGATCCGCCCGGGCCACGGGGCGCCGGGCTCCGGTGCGGGGTGCGTCCCTCCTGCCGTGCCCCCCGGCCGCCCCCCGGTGGTCCAGGTCACGAGGCGGGACTGCTCGGCCGGGCTGCGCCCCCCCTGGAGATGGGCGGTCACCACACCGTCCGGGCCGAGGAGCTCCTGGGCGACCGCCAGGCACCGGGCCGCCCGGGCGTCGGTGTCGCTGACCCCACCCCAGAAGCCCGGCTCGGTCACCTCCGGTGCGTCGGGGGGGTCGTCGGTGCCGAGCAGGCGGGCGATGCGGGGTTGGCGGAGGTCGGCCAGCTCGCCACTGCGGCCGCCGGCCACCCGGTGCCCGTGGGCACCGTCGGCGCCGAACCGGCCGAGGATGTCGGCGTCGGGCAGCGCGGCGAACTCGCCCAGGGTGCGGACGCCCAGGCGGTCGAGCAGCTCGGCCAGGTCGGGTCGGCCGAGGATGCCCACCGGCAGCGGGGCCAGGAAGGTCGGCGTCCCCCCGGCGGGGACGACCACTCCGTGGCGGGCGGCGAGCACGGCGGCGAACAGCCCGTCGGCGATGCCGACCTCGGCGGGGGTGATCCCGGACGCCGCTCCGTGGACCAGGTCGACCAGGGCCTCCTCGCCCCCGAAGTAGCGGGCCGGACCCCGGGCGGGGAGCGAGCAGATGCCGGGACGCACCGGGGTCACCCACGGGCAGTAGGCCTCGACGGCGGCGAGCACCTCGGCGAAGGTGCGCAACGCCGTCCCGCCCTCGTCCTCCGAGAGGAGCGCGGGGCACCGTACGACCAGGAGGCGGTCCACCTCAGCTCCCCGTCCCGGCGCACCCGGCCGGGGTGACCGTCCCGTCGGCATCGGGCAGCCAGAGCACCCGGCGCGTCGGCCGGGCCGCCGACCGGCGCCCGGTGGCGGTCACCGTCATCCGCCTACGGCGGAGGTGACCCTCGCCGCCGGTGACCCCCTCCCAGGCGACGTCGCTGATCCGCAGCTGCAGGTCGGGCGGCTCCGGCCACC
>CAZULR010000342.1:2148-3391 GCA_964621235.1 uncultured Acidimicrobiaceae bacterium | reverse complement strand
GCCACCAGCCATGCCGCGAACCAGTTGGCCGCGGTGGCGACGGCGACCGCCTTGCCCCGGACGTGGGAGGGGAAGATCTCGTTGATGATCGTCCAGACGATCGGCCCGAGCGAGAAGGCGAAGCAGGCGATGAAGACCACCAGCGCCACCAGGGTGACGAGTCCCTCGCCGGTGGTCGCCCCGGTGGCGGTGCTGCCCGGCGTCACCTTCGACAATCTGAGGAACATGGCCCCGACCACCACCAGGCTGAGGCCCATGCCGGTCGTGCCGATGAACAGCAGCGGCTTGCGTCCGAACCGGTCGACCCAGGCCACGGCCACGAAGGTGGCGACCACGTTGACGGCGCCGACGGCCCAGAGGGTGGCCAGGCTCTGGGAGTCCGGCGACGTGAAGCCGGCCGCCGCGAAGATCTGGTTGGCGTAGTAGATGATGGCGTTGATGCCGGTCAGCTGCTGCAGCACGGCCAGCATCACCCCGATGAGGAGCGGCCGGCGCCACTCGGCGGCGAACACCGTGCCCCAGGTGGCCGCACTGGCCCGCTCGGCGTCGACGGCGGCCCCGATGTCGGCCAGCTCGCCGTCGATGTCGCCGGTGCCCGCGACCTTGCGGAGTGCACGTGCCGCGTCGTCACGGCGGCCGACCTTCATGTACCAGCGGGGGGAGTCCGACAGCGGCCACATGGCCACGACCAGGAGGATGGCCGGCACCGCCGAGACCCCCAGCATGGCCCGCCAGCTGCTCGAGTGGCTGAGGATGTAGTCGACCAGGTAGGCGACGAAGATCCCGATGGTGATGGCCAGCTGGTAGAGGGAGACGAACCTGCCCCGGAGGCGGGCGGGGGCCATCTCGGCGGCATACAGCGGGGCGGCCACCGACGCGACCCCGACCCCGAACCCGACGATCAGGCGGCCGAGGACCAGCACGTAGGCGCCGGGGGCGAAGGCCTCGACCAGGGCGCCGATGGTGAAGAGGATCGAGGCGAGGACGATGGTGAGGCGGCGGCCGAGCCGGTCGGCCAGCGCCCCGGCGACCAGGGCCCCACCCATGGCCCCGAGGGTCACCCAGCTGGTGATGACCTCGAGGAGGAACGTGCTGACGTTGAAGTCCTTCTTGATGCCGTCCAGCGCACCGGAGATGACGCCCTGGTCGTAGCCGAAGAGGACGCCGGCCAGCATGATGACGACGCCGACGGCCACCAGGGTGCCCGTCATGGGGTGGCGTCGGGGGGTGGCGGCGGACGCCG
>CAZULR010000342.1:0-2048 GCA_964621235.1 uncultured Acidimicrobiaceae bacterium | reverse complement strand
AGGGCCTCCGCGGCGGCGGACTTGATCTCGGCCCACTGGTCGAGCTCGCTGCCCGGTCGGCCCGGCGCCAGCACGCTGAAGTACGGGGCCACGCCGTCGGGATAGGCGTGGGTGAAGCGGCACGTCACCCATCCCGCCCCGCAGATGCGGGCCAGGGCGTGCTCCACGGCCGTGGTGACGGCGGCGTGGAGCTCGGGGAAGCGGTCCCAGGTGCAGGCCGTCTCGAACGTCTCGCAGATGACCCCGAGGCGGACCAGCGCGTCGCGTGTGTAGGGGGCCCGGAGGAACGAGTTCCGCCACTCGCCGGCCGCCCCGTCCCGGCCGGCGCCCCGGTCACCCACGCCCCCACCGCCCCCGGGCGCCCCGGTGTCGGTCGAGGTCGGCGGCTCGGGCAGCGTCCCCCCGTGGTCGCGGCACAGTTCGAGGGCCCGGGCCATCGGATGGTCCACCGGGTGGTCAGCCGACTCGAAGCCCAGGACCAGGAGGGCGCCGGCACCGGGGGAGATCCGGGCCGACAGCAGGGCCTCACCGGCGTCGAGCAGCCGGCAGTTGACCGGGAAGAGCCCCGACTGGGCGAGCGCCCGCACCGCCTCGGCGCCCGTCGCCACGTCCGGGAACTCGACGCCGGCCGACACTTTCCACCGGGGACGGTCCTGGAGGCGCATCCAGGCCTCCGTGATGACCCCCAGGGTGCCCTCGGAGCCGAGGAAGAGCCGGTCGGGCGAGGGACCGGCTCCCGAGCCGGGCAGCCGGCGCGACTCGGCCACGCCGGTCGGCGTCACCACCCGCATCGACTCGCACAGGTCGTCGATATGGGTGTACACGGTGGCGAAGTGGCCCCCCGAGCGGGTGGCCAGCCAGCCGCCCAGGGTCGAGAACTCGAAGCTCTGCGGGTAGTGGCGGAGGGTGAGGCCGTGGGGGCGGAGCTGGTCCTCGAGGACCGGTCCGAGGGCGCCGGCCTGGATGCGGGCCGCCCGACTGGTCCGGTCGAGCTCGAGGACCCGGTCGAGGCGGGTCAGGTCGAGGGAGACGACGCCCGTGAACCCGGCGCCCACGTCGGCCTCGACGCCGCCGACCACCGAGGAGCCGCCGCCGAAGGGGATGACGGCGATGCCGGCCGAGCCGCACCAGTCCAGCACGGCCACGACGTCGGCCTCGTCGGTGGGGTGGGCGACCAGGTCGGGCGGGTGGGGCAGCTCACCCCGCAGGAGGCGCACGGTGTCGCGGTAGGAGCGCCCGTAGGTGTGCAGCGCCCGGTCGCGGCGGTCGGTGGAGCAGAGAGGGGCGAGGGAGTCCGGTGGCGTGATGCGGGGGTCGGGGAGGACGACGGACTCCAGGGGGACCGGAGCCGAGGGCACCGGGGGAGCTATCCCGAACCGTCCGCCGAGGGCGGAGGCCAGCTTGGCGACCTGGTCGTCGCCGAGGGCGGCGTCCTCCCAGCCCCACCCCTGCCAGGAGCGGGACCTCGGGGGGACGGCGGATCCGGAGGTGGTCACCTGGTCACGGTACCGCCGGGCGGCGGCGGCGACCCGCCCTGTGGCAGTGGGCCGGGCGAGGACGGCCTAACCTGGGGTGGTGGGCAATCTCAGCGGTACGCAGCTCGTGGTCGTCGTCATCGTGACGGCCGCCCTCGCCTACCTCGGCTACGTGCTGTCCGAGAACGACCGCCGCAACCTCGGCCGCACCCCGTGGGGGCTGCCTTCGCCGGCCTGGGCGGTCATCTGGTTCCTCAGCCCGCTGGTCGGGTTCGTGCTGTGGCTGTTCGCCCACCGGTCCGGCGTACGGCGGGCCGGCGACCCGTCGCTGGCGTCAGCCGGCGTGCCGGCACCCACCGCACCGATCCCGACCTCGGCCAGCGACTTCCCGGCCTACCCCCGTCGGGCCGACGGGGGGTCACGGTCCGACGGCGCGGGGTCGGGGCCACCCCCTCCGGCCGCGCCGGCCGGCAATACGGGGGAGGCGGCCGCAGCGACTGGCGTACCCGCGGGCACGGGGCACCACGTCTCCGCTCCGGCGTGGCACCCGGATCCGAGCGGCCGCTACCACTA
>CAZULR010000341.1:0-3403 GCA_964621235.1 uncultured Acidimicrobiaceae bacterium | reverse complement strand
CCTCGAGGATCGGCGCCACCTCCACGGGTCGGCCGCAGGCGTCGGCCAGGGCCTGGGTGAAGACGGGGTTGGCGGTCATCCCCCCGTCGACCCGCAGCGTGCCGACCGGTAGGCCCGAGTCGGCCTCGGCCGCCTCGAGCAGGTCGGCGCCCCGGTTGGCCACACCCTCCAACACGGCCCGGACGAGCTCCGGCCGTCCGCTGCCCCGGGTCAGGCCGGTGAACGTCCCCCGGGCGCCGAAGTCCCAGACCGGCGTGCCCAGGCCGAGCAGTGCGGGCACGAACCACACGTCGCCTGTCTCGTCGCACGCGGCGGCCACGGCCGCCGAGTCGGTGGCGTCGGCGATGATCCCGAGGTCGTCACGGAGCCACTCCACGCAGGAGCCGGCCGACAACATGATCGCCTCGATGCCCCAGGTATCGATCCCGTTGCGACGCCAGGCGATGATCGGGATGGTGCCGGCCGGGCCGCGGACCGCCTGGGACGGCCGGTCGGTGCCCAGGCACTGGTCGAGCATGCCCCCGGTGCCGAATGTGGCCTTGGCCTGCCCGGCCGTCGTGCAGCTCTGCCCGATGAGTGAGGCCTGTTGGTCGCCGGCCATGCCGGCGATGGGCGGGGCGCCGTCGAGCGAGGTGGCGGTCCCGATGACGCCCGACGAGTCGACGATGGCGGGGAGGACCGCCTCGGGGATCCGCAGGGCCTCGAGCAGCGACATGCTCCAGCCCCGCCCGTCGCCGTGGATCAGGCCGGTCACCCCGGCGTTCGAGGCGTCGGTGACGTGGAGCGCGCCCTCGGACAGGATCCAGGCGACCCAGGTGTCGATGGTGCCGAAGGCGAGCTCCCCCCGCTCGGACCGCGACCGGTCGGGGTCGGCGAGGTCGAGGATGGCGGACAGCTTGGTGGCCGAGGCGTTGGGCGCGATCCGGATGCCCTGGGCCTGGAGCTCGAGGCAGGTGCCGACGGTGCGCAGGTCCTGCCAGCCGAGGCCCGGACCGACCGGCTCGCCCGTCGCCCGGTCCCACACCAGGGTGGAGGCCCGCTGGTTGGCGATCCCGACCGCCGCCACCGGGCCACCGTCGGCCAGGCTGCGGGCGGCCACCTCGGCGACGGCCGAGGCGATGGCCCTGCCGTCGAACTCGACGAGTCCGGGGAACGGGGTGTCGGGCAGGACCGGCACGTGGTGGATGTGCTCGACGGAGGCATCAGGGCGCACGACGGCCCCGCGCACGCCCGAGGTGCCGACGTCGACGACCAGGATGCTCACGGCCAGGGCACCTCGCCGAATGGGGAGGCCAGCCCGAGTTTGCCGGGATTGAGGATCCCGTGCGGATCGAGGGCGGCCTTCACCGACACCAGCACGTCGAACGCACGACCGAGGGCGTCGCCGAGGAAGCGGCCCCGGTTGATCCCGATGCCGTGGTGGTGGCTCAGCGCCCCGCCGGCGTCCAGCGTGGCCTGGCTGACCTCGTCCCAGGACCGGCGGTAGTAGTCGGCCACCCAGGCCTCGCGGGCGGCCCCGTCCTCGCGCAGGTCCTCGGGGGGTCGGCCGGCAAAGGTGAAGTACAGGCAGGCGCCGTCGGTGTAGGCGTGACTCTGGTGCGAGGAGGCGGCCAGCGTGCCCGGCACCCCGCCGAGCGCCCCGATGACGGCGTCATAGAGCCCGGGCAGGGCCGCCCAGCGCCCGGCGACCTCGACGGTGTCGACGACCACGCCCGCGCGCCACAGCGGAGCCAGGGCCGACACGTCGTTGCGATGGGTGAGCCAGCGGTCGACGAGGCCGTCGTCGAGCACGGCGGCGCCCGCGCACTCGGCGTCGACCACGGCCAGGGTGGCGTCGACCAGGGTCGGATCGGCCTCGTCCAGGACGACCAGCACGTTGGTGTCGGGCTGGTCGAAGTTGCGGCCCGACTCGGTGCCGTCGTAGAGGCGGAGGACGGCGGGGGTGGCGCCGCGGCGGAGGATGCGGCGGCAGGCGTCGAGCCCGTCGGCGAACGAGGCGAACCCGAACGCCCGACGTCCCTCGCCGCCGGGCAGCGGGTGCACGCGGAACCGACCCTCGGTGATGACGCCCAGCGTGCCCTCGCTGCCCACGAACAGCTGGGTGAGGTCGGGGCCGGTGGCCGAGCGCGGTCCCCGTCCCCCGGTGCGGATGATGCGGCCGTCGGCGAGCACGACCTCGAGTCCGAGCACCATGTCCTCGATCTTGCCGTAGCGGTTGGAGTACTGGCCGGCGCCGCGGCAGGCCAGCCACCCGCCCACGGTGGACAGGTCCATCGACTGCGGCCAGTGGCCGAGCGTGAGTCCGTGGCCGTCCCGCAGGCCCGACTCGACGTCGGGACCGAAGGTCCCGGCGCGCAGGTCGGCGACCAGCGAGGTGTCGTCGACGTCGGCGATCCCGTCGAGCCCGCACAGGTCGAGGGCCACACCGCCGAACAGGGGGATGGAGGCGCCGCAGACCCCGCTGCGCCCGCCGGCCGGCGTGACCGGAACCCGTGCGTCGTCGCACAGGTGCAGCACGGCCGACACCTGGGCGGTGTCGGTGGGCCGGGCCACCAGCGCGGGTCGTGAGGGCACGGCACCGCCGGCGGCCCACCCGATGGCCACGGGCCACCAGTCACGAGCTGCCTCGGTGCGGTCCTCGTCCAGGTCGGAGACCGAGTCGCAGACCTCGCCGAGCCGGCGGGCCAGGTCGGCGTCGACCGCCACCCGAGTCGTCTCGAGGTGGTCCACCACCCCGACCGGGCCGGCGTCGACGGGGGTGACGGGCGTCGGGCGCGTCACGACTCGACCGCGGCGGCTGCGGACGTGGGCGTGTCGTCGACGGGGTCGAGCCCGGCCCGGGTCAGGTCGGACCGCAGGCGGGCGGCGTAGGCCTCGGCCTCGGACCGCTGGCGCTCGTGGTCCCAGTCCAGCTCCGGTCCGATCAGCGCGGCCACCTTGGCCGCCGCCGCCGCCGCCGCCCGTGCGTCCCGGTAGGCCGACTGGGTGCGGCGGTCGAGCACGTCGGACACCGTGCCGGCCATCTCGCGGCGCACGGCCCACAGCGCCTCGACGGTCAGGTAGGGGAGACCCTCGACGAGCGGCTCGAGCAGGTCGGGCCGGCCCTCGGCCATGGCCAGGACGGCCGGGGCCTCGGTGCCGAAGCGTCCGGCCAGGTGGGTGGCCCGCGACGCCTCGGGATGGGCGGGGTCCGAGCGAACGTTGGCACCTGCCCCGCCGGCCCGGGGAGCCTCCCGCTTGCCCGGTGGGGCCCCGTGGAGGCGGAGGTTCCTGGTGCGGCAGCGGAGCCCGCGCCGGCCCAGGACCCCGACAGCTTCGTCCACCGTGTCCTCGGCCATCTTCCGGTACGTGGTCAGCTTGCCGCCCGTCACGCTCACCATCCCGCTGTCCGAGGTGCGCACCG
>CAZULR010000340.1:0-3425 GCA_964621235.1 uncultured Acidimicrobiaceae bacterium | reverse complement strand
TGGTGAAGAGCCAGCAGGCGTAACGGTTGGCCATGGCCGATCTGGCGGCGATCCACGCCGACCCGCTCGGCCTCCTGGTGGCCTTCGGCGCCGGGATGCTGTCGTTCCTGTCGCCGTGCGTGCTGCCGCTCGTCCCGGCCTACCTGTCCATGGTGTCCGGGCTCTCGGCGGCCGAGCTGTCGGCGCTGCGGCCTGCTCCCACCCCGTCGGCGACTCCGGCAGATCCGGCCCCGGTGAGCTTGGCCCCGGCGGCCTCGGCCGTGGTCACCCGCCCGGTCCCGGTGGGCGGAGGCGGAACCGGTGGCGGGACGGCGCCGGACGCCGGTCCCGCCCCAGGTGCGACCGATGGCGTCCCACCCGCGACCGGTGGCGTCACCGACCCGGAGGAGCTCCGGCGGCACCGCGCCCGGCTGCTCCGGGGGATCTTGGCCTTCATCGCCGGGTTCACGGTGGTCTTCACCATTCTGGGCGCCTCGGCCTCCTCGCTCGGCAGGCTGTTCCTCACCCACCAGCACACGCTCGAGGTGGTCTCGGGCGTCCTGATCGTCGTGTTCGGGGCCGTCCTGGTGGCCATGGCGGCCGGTGTCGCCCTGCCCGTCGCCCTGTCGGGCGAGAAGCGCTTCAGCGTCCGGCCGTCGGTCCTCGGGGCCTGGGCCCCGCCCATCATGGGGATGGCCTTCGCCTTCGCCTGGACCCCCTGCATCGGGCCGGTGCTGGGCAGTGTCCTGGCCCTGGCGGCCGGCACCGGGGGGTCGGCCACCGGGGGAATCGCCCTCCTGCTGGCCTACTCGCTGGGTCTGGGCGTCCCGTTCCTGCTCAGCGGCCTGGCCTTCGGTCGCATGACCGACCTCCTGGCCAGGGTGAAGGGCCGTCTGCGCATCGTCGACCTGGTCGGCGGGGTCATCCTGATCGGTTTCGGGCTGCTGCTGGTGACCGGCAACGTCGACGTCGTCTCGGCCCACATCTCGACCTGGCTGCGTGACCTCCACCTGAACCGGCTCTCCACCAGCTGAGCCCGACGGGGTGGCCGGCGACGGGAGGACCCCCGTCTGGCTAGCGCCCGCCCGCCCCCGTAGCATTGACGGCAAGCCCATGGCCCCCGCAGCTCTCCCTCCCTCTGCAGTCTCCCTCCGCGACGCGGTCGCGCTCTCGGGTCGGTTCCCGCTCCTGGCGGGGGTCGACCTCGAGGTGGCCGTGGGGGAGACCGTCCTGGTCGAGGGCCCGAACGGTGCCGGCAAGACGAGCCTGCTGCGGGTCTGTGCCGGCCTCGTCCCCCTGGCCTCGGGGCACCTCTCGGTGCTGGGACTCGATCCGAGCCACAACCGGGTCGGCGTGCGGCGCCGTGTCGGACTCCTGTCACACGCCTCCCACCTCTACGACGACCTGACCGTGCGCGAGAACGTGCGCTTCGCCGTGCGGGCCGCCGCCGGCGACGTCGCCCGGATCGATCCCGCCCTCGAGCGCTGGGGACTGGTGGGACGCCTGGCCAAGACCTCGGCCGGCAAGCTGTCCGCCGGCCAGCGGCGCCGGGTCGCGCTGGCCGTGCTGACCGCCCGGTGGCCGGAGCTCTGGTTGCTCGACGAGCCCCATGCGGGCCTCGACGCCGCAGCGAGGCTCCTGCTCGACCAGGCGGTGCGCGATGCCGCGGCCAGTGGCGTCACGGTGCTGATCGCCAGCCACGAGTCCGGGCCCGTGGAGGACCTGGCCGGCCGGGCCGTGACCGTGACCGGTGGACGGGTGACCGGCACCCGGAGCCTCGCCCCGGTCGCCCCCTCCGTCGCCGTCCACGGCGACGTCGCCCCCACGGACGGACCGGTGGCCCATGTGGCGTGACGCGGTGCTCGTGGCCGGCAAGGACCTCCGCATCGAGGGTCGCTCCCGGGTGGCCCTGTCCCAGGTCGCCCCGTTCGGGATCGTGGCGCTGGTGCTCTTCGCCTTCGCCCTCGGGCCGGACCGCCAGACCATGGCCAAGGGAGCGCCGGGCCTGTTCTGGGTTGCCGTCCTGTTCTGCACGGTCCTGGCCATCCAGCGCAGCGTGTCGGTTGAGTCGTCCGACGGCGCCCGAGACGGCCTCCGCCTGTCGGGCATCGATCCCGCCGGGCTCTACCTCGGCAAGGCCGTCGCCGTCGCCGTCCAGCTGGTGGTCCTGGAGGCCCTCCTGGCCGTCGGAGTCGTTCTCCTCTACGGTGCCCGCATCGAGG
Source organism: uncultured Acidimicrobiaceae bacterium (assembly GCA_964621235.1). Lineage (GTDB taxonomy): Bacteria > Actinomycetota > Acidimicrobiia > Acidimicrobiales > RAAP-2 > Bog-756. Next base: position 1,224 of record CAZULR010000340.1, on the reverse strand, counting down.
TGCCGTGGATGATCGCCGTCTCGTGCGTGCTCGGCACGGTCGGCCTGGCCGCCACCGGCACCCTCTACGGCGCCCTGTCCTCGGGCCTGCGGGTGCGCGAGACGTTGCTCCCCTTCCTGCTGCTGCCCATTGCCGCGCCGGTGCTGCTGGCCGGCACCCGGATCTGGCAGGCCGCCATGGCCGGTGGCGTGCCGGCCCAGGGGACGCAGTGGCTGCGGCTCCTCGTCGTCTTCGACGCGGTCTATCTCGCCCTCGGCGTGGTCCTGTTCGGCCCCATCCAGGAGACGGCATGACCCGCGACCTGACCATCACGCCCGTCGACGGGTCGGCCGCCACCCATCCGCCCGTGGGCGCCGCCACGAACAACCGCGTGAGCCCACCCCCCACACCCTCGACCTCGGCGCGACGCACGGAGCGGGTCATCGGGATCCTCGCCGTGGTCGGAACGGCGGCCACGGTGTGGCTCGGCCTCTGGGTGACGCCACCGGACAAGGTCCAGGGGGACCTGGTCCGACTGGTGTACATCCACCCGGGGGTGGCGTGGGTCGCCCTCTATCTCGCCTTCGGGCTGGCCGCGGTGGCGAGCCTCCTCTACCTGTGGCCCCGGACCCGGTCGCTGTTCTGGGACCGGCTGGCCGCCGCCGCCGTCGAGGTCGGCGTGGTGTTCAACATCTGCACCCTGGTGTCGGGCTCGATCTGGGGCAAGCCGACCTGGGGCGTCTGGTGGGCGTGGGACGCCCGGCTGACCAGCACGGCGGTGCTGCTCGTCCTCTTCCTCGGCTACCTGGCGCTTCGCAGGGTCCCGGCCGAGCCCGAGGTCCGGGCCCGCCGCAGCGCGTTCGTGGCCCTGTTCGCGGCGGTCGACATCCCGATCATCCACTTCTCGGTCGACTGGTGGAACACCTTGCACCAGGGCGCCACCGTGCTCAACGCCAACCTCTCGCCCCAGATCCACGGATCGATGGCCTGGACCCTGCTGCTGGGCTTCGTCGCCCTGACCCTCGTCTTCGTCTGGATGCTGCTCGTCCGCTACCGCATCGGTGCCCTGGAGGACTGGCTGGCCGCCAACGAGCTGGACCTGGCCCTGGCCGAGCGCCAGGCCGAGGGGGTCGCGCCGGGCGGTGCCCCGGACGGCTCCGGTCCGACCGACGAACTCCCGACCGGCCGGTTGGGGGTGGCCTGATGCGCTACGTCATCGCCGGGTACGTCTTCGTCCTCGCCCTC
>CAZULR010000339.1:0-3438 GCA_964621235.1 uncultured Acidimicrobiaceae bacterium | reverse complement strand
GTGCCCCGGCAGTGCGGGTTGCGGCAGAAGTAGGTCTCCTTGGGGAAGGCGACGTTGCCGCAGCTGGTGCACCTGGAGCCGAGCAGGGCGGGCGCCCCCTCGTCCATGGTGAACCAACCCTCGATGGCGGGCACCCGGGTCTTGGTGGTCATGGCCGGAATCCTAACGGAGCGTCAGAAACGCCGTCCGGTGCCGTGGCACCGTCGGGTCGCCGGGCTGAGGGTCCCGCGCCGTCACTCAGGGACCGCTCCGCCGAGGCCACCCTTGGCCCGTGACGCCTCGATCCTGGCATCGTCCCATCCGAGGACGTCGGAGAGGACCTCCTCGGTGTGCTCGCCGACCGTCGGGGCGTGCGCCGGGACCGGCATCTGCTCGCCGATGAACTTGAGCGGGGAGCCCAGCTGCGCGGCCCCGAGCTGGTCGACGGAGTACCACTGGAACCGGTCCTGGAACTGCGGGTCCGCGGCGATGGTCTTCGGCGAATTGACCGGTGCGACCGGAAAGTTCCTCTCCACCCCGAAGCCGATCCACTCGGTGGAGGTGCGGGTGCGGAAGATGTCGCGCAGCTCGGCCCGGAGCTCGAGGTTGCCAACGGCGTGGTCGGCGTACTTGGAGCCCGGCCACCGGTCGAACAGGTCGGTGCGATCGACCGCCTCACAGAAGTTCTTCCAGAGGGACTGCTCCGAGGCCATGAACAGGACGTAGCGGCCGTCGGCGGCCTCGTAGACCTGGTAGCGGACGCCGTGGATCATGCCGGCCGTGCCCGGATCGCGGCGCTCGTAGTTGTCCGACCTGTTTCCGGTCACCTCGGACTCAGGTCGCTCGTAGGCCTTCCAGGTCTCGCTCCGGTACCAGTCCATGGCCGCGGCGGCATCGGACTGGGCGACCTCGAAGTAGGAGCCCTCGCCGGTGACCTTGGCGCGGAGCACGGCAGCCATGATGCCGAGGGCGCCGAAGAGTGGGCCGGCGTGGATACCCATCGACGCGTGCTCGGGCAGGTAGGAGAAGCCGTCCTCATTGACCTGGGGGGTGACGATGCCCGCCCAGGTGTCGAAGGCGACCCCGTGGGCCGGAAGGTCCTTGTAGGGCCCCGTCATGCCGTACCCGGAGATGGTGCAGAACACGATGTCCGGCTTCAGGGCCTTCAGGTCCTCGTAGCCCACGCCCCGACGGGCGAGGACGCCGGGGCGGCCGGCCTCGACCACCACGTCGCAGGCCTTGGCGAGCTCCTTGAAGGTGGCCACGTCCTCCTCCGTGCGGAGGTCCATGACGATGGACCGCTTGCCGCGGTTGAGGTGGAGGTGCATGAGGGAGACGCCCTCGACGATCGGCCACGTCATCTCGCGGATGTAGTCGCCGGCCCTGGGCTCGACCTTGATCACCTCGGCGCCGAGGTCGATGAGGGGCATGGTGATGGCGGCCGGCCCGAGGGCCGAGACCTCGAGGATGCGGATGCCGTGGAGGGGGGCGCTGGTGGGCATGGCAACGGATTGTATCTGACGGACCGTCAGAACCGGCCGTGCGGGCCGTGGGTCAGGTGTTCAGCTGCCGCGCAGGGAAGCGGCGTCGAAGCCGATGACGGGATCGTCGAGTGGCAGGACCATCTGGGCGCCGAGATCGCGGTGGCCACCGGGCAGGAGCCGCACGACGGTCCCGTATGCGGTGAAGCCCACGGCGTGGCGGGCGAACTCCATCGGGCCCTCGGTCACCTTGACCTCGACGACGCCGGTGCCGCCGAGGCCGAGTGCCGCGGTCTGCATCCGTTCCATGGCGGCCTCGCGGGCGGCGTACATGGCCTCCGTGTAGTTGGTCAGCTCGACGTTCTGGCGGGACTGCTGCATGGCCGCCCCGATCGACCGTCGGGGGGCGTAGACGAAACTGGCCCCGGCGGCGAGACCGAGCGGCGTCCAGCCGGCAGAGCGGAGCAGGGTGAAGTCCCGACCGGACAGGTCGGACAGGAAGACAGGATCGGCGCCGAGGCCGGTGGCCCCGACTGGTCGGACCGCCGTTCCCACGAGGGTGACGTCGACGTGGCGGGGCTCGACGGACCATTCGACATGCACGCCTACGACCCCGTGGCCACCGGCGCGCGTGCAGGCGTCGTGGAGCCGCGTGACGGCGGCGGCGAACGAGCGTGCGTATGCCGCAGAGGCGTGCCCGATCTCCCCCTGACCCCAGGTCCACACGCCCGTCGGCACCGAGTGCATCGATGCGCCGCTCACCAGCTCCACGGGCTCCCAGCCGATGGAGTGGAGGACGAGCTCCTCGTCGATGGACAGGTCCGATGTCATCCGCCCCGTGGCGGGTCCGGCGGGCCGGGCCAGGGCCTCGGCGGCCGCCCGCATGTCGGCGCGTGGATCGCCGGTGCCGCCCGCTGGGGCGAGGGGCTGCGGGCCGGTCACAGGAGGCGCAACGTGGGCCGGGGGGCGGGCATCGGGTCGAAGTCCTTGAATCGGCGCACCCGGTTGCCGCGCAGGGTGCACGTGGTCGTGGAGTCGCCCTCGCCGAGTTCACGCCGGGTCGTGGTCAAGGACGCCCCGTGGAGGGAGTCGGGCCCGAGCTGGCGTCGGATCCGCTCGGTGACGAGCTGACGGGCCGCCGACTGGGCCTTGACCGTCTGGACGATCTCGGAACCCTGCGCCGCTCCCCCGTACAGGGACCCGGCCCCCTCGGTCAGGTACTGCGTGATGCAGTTGGCCCAGACGCCGACGGAGGTGACGGACGCGGCGATCGACACCGGCGCGTAGCCGGCCTCCACCAGCTTGGCCAGGCGTTGGCCGGCCAGATAGGTGGTCCAGGGACGTCCGTCGACCGGACGTGGGCCCTCGCTGACCCGGACGGCCGTGCCCTGGATCTTGAACTCGACCACGCCCACGTCGGCCAGCGGAGCGGAGGTGTCGACCACCCCGACGACACCGTGGGCACCCGCCCCGGTGGCCTCGTCGATCATGCGTCCGAGCGCAGTGGAGAACCCGGACTCCCAGGCGTCGTCCACCCAGGACTGTTCGTAGTTCTGGCCCCAGGACCGGTGTTCCGCGGACACCATGCCGTGGGGACAGTTGAAGGTCTCGGAGTAGCCGCGCACACCACCCCACTGGTAGCCGAAACCGCCCCCCAACGGCAGACCCCCCTGCCACTGCCACTGCATGACGCAGTAGCCCTGGACGAAGCCGACCGGCTCGAGTCCCATCTGGAGGCAGGCGGCGAAGTCGGGCACGGTCAGCCCGGAGGTGAAGGCGCCCCCGGCGAGCCGCCTCACCGCTGCCTCGGGCAGCTGGTCGGGCTCCTCGGCCGGAACCGTCATCAGTTGTCGAGGGAGATGATGGTCGTCGGAGTGGGCAGGGTGACCTCGTCGGCGGTCTTCACGACGGCGGTGCCGAGCGAGAGGAACTCGATGGTGTGGCTGCCCCACTGGTGGGACTTCTCCTCGAGCCGGAC
>CAZULR010000338.1:0-3439 GCA_964621235.1 uncultured Acidimicrobiaceae bacterium | reverse complement strand
GGCGCTGGGCCTCGGGCACCACCAGGGCGCGGTGCTGGTGCTGGCCGTGCAGTTCGAGGAGCCCGAACGTGGCCTCGGCGAGTGCGCCGAGCGGCACCATCCGGCCGTCGACCCACGCCCGGGACCTGCCCTCGCGGGCGAGTGTGCGGGCCACCGTCACCTCCCCGGTGCCGTCGACGTCGCAGAACCGTCCCTCCACGAGTGCCTCGTCGGCGCCGGCCCGCACCGTGCCCGGGTCGCCACGGCCACCGAGCAGCAGGCCGAGCGCCCCGACCAGGAGGGTCTTGCCGGCACCGGTCTCCCCCGTGAGCGCGGTCATGCCGCCGCCGAGTGCCACGGTGACGTCGTCGATCACCCCGAGATCCCGTACGTGGAGCTCCACCAGGAGGCGACCCATCGGGACCTCTACCGGTCGGCCAGCTGGAACTTCGCCCGCAGGATGGCGTGGAAGTCCCGGGCGCCGAACGTCACGAGGCGGGCCGGACGGTCCCCTTCCCGGATGTCGACCGTCGCGCCCGGCTCCAGGGCGGCCACCGTCAGGCCGTCGACGACGAGCACAGCCGGCCGGGGGCCGAGCACCTCCAGGTGGACCCGCTGTGCCGGGTCGAGGACGAGTGGACGGTCGAACAGCATGTGCGGCGACACAGGGGTGAGGATGAGCGCCCGCAGGCGGGGCGACAGCAACGGGCCGCGGGCCGACAGGTTGTAGGCGGTGGAGCCCGTGGGGGTCGACGTGAGCAGGCCGTCGGCCGCGTAGGTCACGAACGGGTGGCCGTCGATCGACGCGGCGATGCGCACCGTGTGGCCGGGCACCGTCTTCTCCACCGTCGCCTCGTTGAGGGCGGACCGCTGGTCGACCACGGTGCCGTCCGGGGCGCCCACGGTGACCGCCAGCGTCATGCGCTCCTCCACCTCGTAGCGACCGGCGAGGAAGCGCTCCAGGGCGTCCTCCAGCCCGGCGGGCTCGACCTCGGTCAGGTAGCCGAGCAGCCCCAGGTTCACCCCGAGCACCGGCACCGAGGCGTCGAGGGCGCTGTCCACGGCCCGCAGGAGGGTCCCGTCGCCTCCGAGGCTCACCAGGAGGTCGACCCCGGTGAGGTCCAGGGGGACGCCCGGGTCGCCGGTCCGCACGGCCTCGTGGCCCCGCGCCCCGAGCCACGCCACGGCCCGTCCGGCCAGTCCGTCGGCCTCGGGACGGCGGGGGTGGAGAGTGAACGCGATCCGCGCCATCTTCAGGCCTCCGGGCCGCCGGCGTGGGCCTCGCCCACTGCGGCGTCGAGCAGGGCGTCGACATCGGTCGGCCCGTCGGCGGCCACCCCGCCCGGAGTGTGGGCGTGCAGCAGGAACTCGACGTTGCCGGAGTGACCGGTGATCGGGGACGGCATGGCCCCCATGATGACTGCTCCGGCGGCGTCAAGCGCGGTTGCCACCTCGCCGAGGGTCCGGCGGTGCACCTCGGGGTCCCGGATCACCCCCCGGCCGCGGGACGCCTCGACGCGACCCGCCTCGAACTGGGGCTTGACCAGCACCACGAGCGACGATCCCGGCACCGCGGCGGGGCCGACCATCACGGGAACGGCACGGGTCGCCGAAATGAACGACAGGTCGGCCACCACGAGGTCGACGGGCACGCCGCCGAGCGTGGCGAGGGTGACGTTGCGGATGTCGAGGCGCTCGAGCGCCGTCACCCGGGGATGGTCACGGAGCCGCGCGTGGAGCTGGCCGTGCCCGACGTCGACGGCGACGACGTGGGCGGCACCGGCCTGGAGCAGGCAGTCGGTGAAGCCCCCGGTGGACGCCCCGGCATCCAGGGCCCGACGACCGGCCGGGTCGACACCGAAGCGGTCGAGGGCGGCACGGAGCTTGTCACCACCGCGGCTGACGTAGCGCGGACGGTCGCCCAGGAGCTCGATGGGCTCCGCCGGCGACACCAGGCGCGCCGGTTTGTCGGCGATGGACCCGGACACGAGCACGACGCCCCGGGCGATGAGCTCGACCGCCTGGGGACGGCTGTCGGCCAGCTTCCTGGCGACCAGTGCCCGGTCGAGGCGCTGGCGGGCGGGAGGCGTCAGCCGGCCGACCCCGGAGCGGACGGCGTGTCGGCGGCCTTCGTGGTCGGGGCCTTCTTCGCAGCTGCCTTCTTGGCCGGCGCCTTCTTGGCGGCCGACTTCGTGGCCGGGGCCTTCTTCGCCGGCGCCTTCTTCGCAGCTGCCTTCTTGGCCGAGACCTTCTTCGCCGGGGCCTTCTTCGCAGCTGCCTTCTTGGCCGGGGCCTTCTTGGCGGCCGACGATTTCGCTGCGCTGCCGGTCCGGCCCAACAGGGCGGCGACCTGCGTGGCCAGGTCCTCGAGATTGGTGATGCCCACCGCGCCCAGCTGACGCTGGACCTCGGACCGGACGCTGGAGACGATGAACTCGGTGCCCTGTCGACCGCGTTCGAGCAGCTCGTCGACCCGGGCCCGGGCCTCGTCGGTCTGGATGTCACCGTTCTTCACGAGCTCGGAGACCAGCTCCTCGGCCTTCTTCCGCGTCATGTTGGTGAAGGCGATGCCGGCGTCGATGTACCGCTGGAGATTGTCGTTCGTGGCCATGTCCGCAGTGTACCCCGGGTGCTAGCGGAGAGCAAGCACTTTGCTAACTCGAGGGTGCGTCAGAGGGCCGGCAGGCTGGCCACCACGGACACGAGATCCGCCCCCCGGAGGGCCACCGGACACCCGTCGACCGGTGTGCCCGGGCGGGTCACGCCGGAGTCCACCAGGACGAACGGGATACCGAGCCGGTCGGCGAGGGCGCCATCGGTTCCGGGCTGGTCCCCCACCATCACCGCGGTCCGGTCCCCCGCCGGACCGAGCATCCGGGAGCGGATGTAGCCGACGGTCGGCGGGTGCGGCTTGCCTGCCACCTCGGGGTCCACACCTGATGCCGTGGCGACGGCGGCGAGCAGGGCGCCCGAGCCCGGCAGGAGGCCCTCGGGGGTGGGGTGGGTCGGGTCCTCGTTGGTGGCGATGAGCCGACCGGTCTCGCGGGCCACGGTGGCTACGGCGGTCAGCGCCGCGAAGTCGAAGTCACGGCTCCAGCCGACGACCGCGGCGTCGCGGCGTCCGGCGTCGGCGACCTCCACCCCCCGTTCCGCGAGCGCCTCGAGGAGACCGGCCTCCCCCAGGACGTGGACCCGCTGCCCCGGCTCGAGCAGAGTCGCGGCCACCCGGGCCGAGGTGACGAGGTCGTCGGGGTCGGCCTCGATCCCCACCCGGGCGAGGCGGGCGACGAGCTGCTCGGTCGTCGGCGCCGAGTTGTTGGTGGCGAACACCACCCGCACACCCCGCTGCCGGAGCGTCGTCACCGCCGAGGCGACGTCGCCGATGGGCTCGCCCGCCAGCCACAGGACCCCGTCGAGGTCGACGATCCACACCTGGGCGTCGGCCACCGCGGCCGGCGTC
>CAZULR010000337.1:0-3475 GCA_964621235.1 uncultured Acidimicrobiaceae bacterium | reverse complement strand
CGTCTACGAGTACGACCGGATGCTCCTCGACGTGCTGCTGTCGCGCAGCATGGGCGTCGGGCGACGGGACCTCGACGCGTGGATCGACGAGCGTCGCCGGGGCCACTACGGACTGCTGCCGTCGCCCCGCATCGGCGAGGCGCTCCTGCGGCGCGCCGGCGCCGCAGTGGCCTCCTACGGCTCGTCGGCACGGTGGGGGTCGGGCCCGCGCCGCGCGCTCGACGCCATCGAGGCGAGCCCGCACGAGCGGGCCCTCGACGTCCTGGGCGTCGACTACTACGACCCGCAGGCCGCACGGCACTTCCGGTGGCCCGGCCACCGCACCGCCGGAGGGCGCAACCCGCGGCCCGTCCGCGAGCTGTGGGACGACCCCCCGGACCCGGCCGGCCTGACCCGCTGGCTCGGGGTGCAGGCCGCCCTGACCCCCGGCCTGCCCCTGTGGGTGGTGGAGAACGGGCTCTGCAACCGATTGCGCCGCGGCCGCTCGCTCGGGCGGCTCGACGGCTGGGACCGCCCCCGCTATCTGCGGGCCAACGTGGCCGCCGTGGCCGACGCCGTCGACGCCGGCGTGCCCGTCGAGGGCTACTGGCACTGGTCGCTGGTCGACAACTACGAGTGGGGGTCCTACGAGCCCCGCTTCGGCATCCACGGGGTGGACCGGGACCGCGGGGGCCCGGGTGGCACGTGGCTCGAGACCGATGCGATGGGCCGGGACGCCGCCGGCGCCTACCGCTCGATCATCTCGGGCCTGCGGGCCGGTGACCGCTCGGTCCTCGAGCCGGGGTGAGGCGCCGGAGCCGCTCACTGCTCCCGGGTGTCGGCGCGCTGGTCAGCGCCCGGCCAGGCGACCGATCCGGGCCAGGACCTGCTCGGCCTCGGCCACGGTGCGCCGCACGATGTCGGCCGCCGGCTCGATCGACGAGATGGCGCCCACGCCCTGACCGGCCGGGTAGCCCTCGCGGGCCGGGTCGACCCCGGGGGTCTGGAGTCCGCCGCCCAGGTGCCACGCACCGTCCTGCATCGACCGGCCGAGCTGGGCCGGGAAGGGCTGAAGCTCGCCGGGGTTGTCCTCGAAGAATCGGGTGTACCCGTTGGCCAGGACCCGCATGGTCTTGCCCGAGAAGGCACGGCTGATGACCGTACGGTCCTCCGCCGCGGCCAGCAGGGCGTCCTTGTAGCCGATGACGCCCCGGGCCTCGGGGGTGGCGATGAACCGGGTGCCCATCCACACCCCGTCCGCCCCGAGGGCGAGGGCGGCGGCGAGCCCGCGCCCGTCGACGATCCCGCCGGCCGCCACCACCGGGATGGCGTCACCCACGGCGTCCACGATCTGGGGCACCAGGGGCAGCGTGGCCACCTGGCCGGTGTGGCCGCCGGCCTCGGTGCCCTGGGCCACCACCATGTCGCATCCGGCCTCCAGCGCCCGTCGGGCGTGGTCGACCTTGCCGCACATGTTGACGACCAGCAGCCCGTTGGCGTGGCAGAGGTCGACGACCTCGGCCGGGACACCCAGGCCCGCCACGAAGACCGTGGCCCCACCCTCGATGATGCGCTCCACCTGCTCGACCATGCCGCCGGGCATCGCCGTGAGCAGGTCGACGCCGAACGGGCGGTCCGTGGCGGCCCGCACGGCGGCCATCTCGTCGACCATGCGGTCCACGCGCATCGTCGACGCGCCGAGACAGCCGAAGCCGCCGGCGTCGGAGACGGCGGCGACCAGTGCGGCGTAGGACACCCCGCCCATGCCGGCCAGCATGACCGGGTGCTCCACGCCCAGCAGCTCGGTCAGTCTCGTCTCCATGGTGCCGTCCTCCTCGTCCGGTCCGGCGTCGTGCCGGGTGCGGCGTTGGGCACCCTACCGGGGGCGCGGGGCCGGGGTCGGGCCGACCGCATCGCTCAGACCGCGTAGGGGCAGTGGCGGCATCCCTGGTCGCAGCAGCTGCCTCGGCGGGCCAGCTCGTCCGACGTCAGGACGAAGTAGCCGGTGGCGGGGTCGACGTAGGTGGGGGCACCCGCGGCGCGGGCGGCCCGGTGGGCGGCCAGGATCTCCTTCCGGCGCGGATCGTCGGGCGCCAGGCGCGACGGGTGGGGCTCGTCGGGGCCCCGGTCGGCCAGCGTGTCCGCTCCGGTCAACGCTGGCCCGGGGTCACCCGGAGTGGACGTCGGCGGCGCGGGTCGGGACGCTGTCACCGCTGGTGCCGGTCCCGGCACTCGTGGCGCCTCCCCCGTCCGGCGACAGGCCGTCCCCGGACTGAGGAGGGGACGACCACTCGCCGGAGGTCACGCTCGGGACGAAGTCCTTCTGCCGGACGAGGAAGAGGCAGCCGACGGCGCCGATGAGGGCGATCACCGCGGCGATCGACATGAGGTGGTTGAACGTCGTGGCGAAGCCGTCCTGGTAGGCGGTGAGCAGCGCCTGACGCCCGGCGCGGGAGGGAAGGGAGGCCGCCGCCTGGCGGACCCCGCCGGAGGCCAGTGCGGTGCCGAGTCCCTGGCCGCCGTGGGCGAGGACGGCGTTGCCGACGAGGGAGCCCTTCAGGTTCGTCACCACGGCCGGCTTGATCTGGTGGACGAAGATGGCACCGAGGCCGGCAATCCCGGTGGCGATGCCGACCTGGCGGAACGTGCTCGCCGCTCCGGTCGACATGCCGCTGCGCTCGGGGGGCACGACCGAGACGGAACCCGAGGCCAGTACCGGGTTGGTGATGCCGATGCCCACGCCGCACACCAGGAACCCGGGCAACAGCACGAGCCAGGACGAGGTGCCCCCGACGTGGGTCATGAGCTGGCAGCCGATGGCCACCAGGGCGAGGCCGAGGCTCATGAGGAAGCGTGTCTGGATCCGCACCGTCAGCTTGCCGGCGATGGGGGCGACGATGAAGGCGAGCATGGTCAGGGGGAGGAAGCGGAGCCCGGCGGCCAGGGCGCTGTAGCCGAGGATCTCCTGCATGTAGAGGGTCAGGTAGAGGAACATGGCGAAGATCGAGGCCGACAGCGTGAACGACCCGAGGGAGACGCCGACCATGGCCGGCCGCTTGAAGAGGCCGAGATCCAGCATCGGGTCCTTCTGGCGCCACTCGCCGAGGACGAAGACGAGCATCAGCACCGCCGACCCCACCAGCATCGACACGATGTAGGTGCTGCCCCAGCCCTTGGAGTTGCCCTGGACCAGGGCGTAGACGAGCAGGAACAGCGAGGAGGTGAAGGTCACGAAGCCGAGCCAGTCGATCCGGCGCCCGGTCGGGATCCGGGCGTTCTCCACCTTGGTCAGGGTGATGACGACGGCGACCACGCCGATGGGGATGTTGATGAAGAAGATCCACCGCCAGCCGATGCCCGTGGTGATGGCCCCGCCCACCAGCGGCCCGACGGCGACGGCCCCCCCGACCACCGCGCCGTAGACGCCGATGGCCGTGCCCCGCTCCTTGCCGGCGAAGGCCTGGGCGATGAGGGCGAGCGAGGTGGCGAACATGAT
>CAZULR010000336.1:0-3480 GCA_964621235.1 uncultured Acidimicrobiaceae bacterium | reverse complement strand
GGCCATCACCTACTTCCACGGTGGGGGCTGGGTGGTGGGGAACCTCGACTCCCACGACGCCTCGTGCCGGCTCCTGGCCGCGGTGACGGGCTGCGTGGTGGTGTCCGTCGACTACCGGCTGGCGCCCGAGGACCCCTACCCCGCCGCCGTCGAGGACAGCCTGGCCGCCTACACCTGGGTGCACGGGCACCATCGGGAGCTGGGGACGGCCGAAGGGGTCGTCGGGGTGATGGGGGACAGCGCCGGGGGCAACCTGGCGGCCGTCGTCGCCCTGAGCGGCCGTGACGGTGCGGTGCCCGCGCCGGTGGCCCAGGGCCTGGTCTACCCGGCCCTGGACGCGCGGCTCGACTCGCCGTCGATCCACGAGTTCGCCGACGGCTTCTTCCTCACCCGTTCGGGCATGGAGGCCTACCGCGCCCACTACCTGCCCGATCCGACGGAGTGGGAGACCTGGCGGGCCTCGCCCGTGCTGGCCGAGGACAAGCGCGGCGTGGCCCCGGCCCTGGTCGTCACCGCCGGCTTCGACCCACTGCGCGACGAGGGCGCCGCCTACGCGCGGGAGCTCGAGGCCGCGGGCGTCGACGTCGAGTACCGCTGCTACGACGACATGGTCCACGGGTTCTTCGGCATGGGGGTGGTGCCCGACTGCCTGGCCCTGGCCACCGAGGTCTGCGACGCCATGGGGACACTGATGCGCCGGGCCGCCCACGCCGCTGCCGGCTGACGGGCGCATCGGACGGTACCGGGCGGCCTCTACACTCCGGGCATGGACGAGAGACCCGGCATCCTGGCCCTGGTAGGCGGAGGCGAGTGGCAGGAGGGCTGCGACTTCGACGCCGACCTGCTGGCCGCCTCCGGCACCGAGCACGTCCTGGTCCTGCCGACGGCCGCCGCCTACGAGCACCCCGAGCGCCTGGTGGTCCGGGCCGGCGAGTGGTTCGCCCCGCTGGGCGGACAGGTCGAGGGCCTGATGGTGCTGAGCCGGGCCGACGCCGAGAACGACGGGGCCGCCGACATCATGCGCCGGGCCCGCCTGATCTACCTGGCCGGCAGTTCCCCCATGCACATCCGGAGCGTGCTGAAGAAGTCGGCCGTCTGGGACGCGCTGGTGGCGGCGTGGTGGGACGGCGCGGTGGTCGTCGGCTCGTCGGGGGCCGCCATGGCCCTGACCGACCCGATGGTGGATGCCCGCGGCGGTGGCCTGACCATCGGGCTCGGGCTCATCGACGGGGTCGCCGTGGTGCCCCACTTCGGCGATGCCGCCGAGGACGGTTCCGGAGAGAAGATGCACCGCTCAGTGCTGCTCGCCCCCCGGGACACGCCGGTGGTCGGGCTGCCGGAGCGGACGGCACTCATCCGGGACCCGGACGGGTCGTGGCGCTCGGCCGGAACCGGCACGGTGGCGGTGTTCCTGGACGGGGCACCGGCCCCGACGGGACTCGCCGCACTGCCCGCCTGAGCGGGTCGTGCGGCCGGCGGCCGTCCTCCCCGGGCGGCCGCCGGCCTCAGTCGCCCTCGGTGATGGTCACCGTCTCGATGATCACGGGCTCGCTCGGTGCACCCGAGCGGCTGCCCACCGACTCGATGGCCTTGACCACGTCGAGTCCCCGCACCACCTTGCCGAAGAGTGAGTACTGGGGCGGCAGGCCGACGCCGTCGGGGCCGCTCACGATGAAGAACTGGCTGCCGTTGGTGTTCGGGCCGGCGTTGGCCATGGCGAGCGAGCCGATCTCGTAGCGGCCGGGCATGGGCAGCTCGTCCTCGAAGCGGTAACCGGGACCGCCGCGCCCCGAGCCCTCGGGGTCGCCGCCCTGGCACATGAAGCCCGGGATGATGCGGTGGAAGACGATCCCGTCGTAGTAGTGCCAGCGGGCCAGGAAGACGAAGTTGTTGACCGTGCGGGGGGCGCCGATGGGGTCGAGGGAGATGGTCAGCGAACCCTTGTTCGTCAGCATCTCCGCCGTGTAGGTCTTCGTCGGGTCGATGATCATCGGCGGTGCGGCGTCGAAGCGCTGGGTCTTCGGACTGGAGCCGTCTGCTGCGGGGGCCTCGGGGGCCATGGTCCACCTCCTGGTGGGTCGGGAGCCGGGGAGGACGGATGCCCGCCCCGGTGTGCGTCTAGGACTCGGTGACGGTCACCGACAGCATGCGGTGCGTCACCTTGGGCGGCGTGCCGTTGTCGCTGGCATTGCCGTCGGCGTTGATGGCGTCGACCACGTTCTGGCCGGAGGTGACCTGGCCGAACAGGGCGTAGTCGGGTGGCAGCGACTCGCCCTCGGGGCCGGCCACGATGAAGAACTGGTTGCTGGTGGTGCCGGCCGGTGCGGCGGAGGTCTTGGCCATGGCCAGCGAGCCGAGCGGGTACTGGGGAGTGGCCGTGGCCGGAACGGCGCCCTGCACGGTGTAGCCGACCGCCCCGCCGCCGGTCCCCGTCGGGTCGCCCGTCTGGTTCATGAACTGCGGGATGACCCGGTGGAAGGTCAGGCAGTTGTAGTACTTCTTGTCCGCCAGGAAGACGAAGCTGTTGACGGCCACCGGGTCGGACTTGGCGTCGAGCGTCGCCACGATCGTGCCCAGGTCGGTCTTGATGGTCGCCGTGTAGGTCTTGGACGGGTCGATGGTCATCGGCGGTGTCGAGAACTGCTGGCTGGGCAGTGTCGTCGACGGGCTGGCCGGGCACCCGGCGGCCTTCGAAGCCTGGTCGGCCGCCAGCTGGGCCGACGACGCCGACGTCGTCGACGTCGTCGTGGTCGGGGCCGTGGTCGACTTGCTGTTGCGGCCGAAGATCAACCAGGAGATCCCCACCACGACGACCGCCACCACGACGATGGAGAGGACACGCCGCGTGCTCCGCTTCCGCTTGGCCGCCTTGAGCTCCGCCTCGCGACGGGCGGAGCGACCGGCCTTCTGACGTTCACGTTTCTCGGTTCCCACGGTCCTGCAGGGTAGCCGGTCCGGTCGGCCCCGCCGGAGCGGCCGCACGACCGTCCCCCGGTGTGGTGAGGCCACACCCGGGACCCCGTGCACCGGGTTGTAGCCTTGCGGACCATGTCGCTCGTGGTCCAGAAGTTCGGAGGAACGTCGGTCGGGGACGCCGACCGCATCCGCGCTGTGGCCGACCACGTGGCCCGCACCAAGCGGTCCGGTACCGACGTGGTCGTGGTGGTCAGCGCCATGGGCAAGACCACCGACGACCTGGTCCGACTGGCCGGTGACGTGAGCTCGGTGCAGCCCGAGCGGGAGATCGACATGCTGCTCAGCTCGGGCGAGCGCATCACCATGTCGCTGCTGTGCATGGCTCTGGCGGAGCTCGGGGTGGAGGCGGTGTCCTTCACCGGCAGCCAGGCGGGCATGATCACCGACACCGTCCATACCCGGGCCAAGATCCTGGAGGTGCGTGGCGACCGCCTGCGCACCACCCTCGACGCCGGCGGGGTGCCGGTGGTGGCCGGGTTCCAGGGCATGTCCCTCGAGCGCGAG
>CAZULR010000335.1:0-3514 GCA_964621235.1 uncultured Acidimicrobiaceae bacterium | reverse complement strand
CCGATGTCGGACACCTGGGCACCCGACGTCCACACCTTCTGCCCGTTGAGGACCCACTCGTCCCCGTCCCTGACCGCGCGGGTCTGCAGCGAGGCGAGGTCCGACCCGGAGGACGGCTCGCTGAAGAGCTGGCAGCCCACGATGTCGCCGCGCCACATCCGGCGCAGGTAGGCGTCCTTCACCTCGTCGGTGGCGTGGGCCAGGATCGTCGGGGCCACCATGCCGAGCCCGATGCCGTAGATCGACATCGAGGGGGTGCGGTAGTCCAGGGACACCCGGCCCCAGATCCGCTGGTAGTCGGACGACAGGCCGCGCCCGCCGTACTGCGTCGGGCCGGTGATCCAGCCGAACCCGGCGTCGAAGACCTGCTGGGCCCAGGCCCGCGAGACGGCCAGGTCGGCGAATTCCTGCTCGCGCGTCTTCTCCGGGAACAGGCTGACGTCGTCCGAGCCCTGGCCCCACACGAACGTCTCCTCGGGACGCCGCTCGGCGTTGGCGTCGAGGAAGGCGCGGGCGTCCGCCTCGAAGGACGCCGGCGACGGTGCCTCCGCGGATGCGCCCGACTCGGCCTGCTGGGTGACGCTCATGTCCGGTTCCCCTTCACTCCGTACCCGGTGGACCGGGCCCGGGCCAGCGTATCCGGGCCGGAATGCGGGGGTCGGCGGCCACCGCTGCGGTAGACACTGGGCGTGGCGTACCTCCTCGCCGTTCTCGCCGCGCTGGCCAACGCCCTCAGTGCGATCTTCCAGCGGATCGGCGTCCAGAGCGCCCCTCCCGACACGGTGATGAGCCTGCGCCTGGTCCGGCACGCCTTCTCGAACGCCATCTGGTTCCTGGGCCTCGGCATGATCGGCGTGGGGTTCCTGCTCCAGGCCGGCGCGCTCCACTTCGGCCAGCTGAGCTCCGTCCAGCCCCTCGTGGCCTCGGAGCTGCTGCTTCTCGTGCTGATCCTCGGTGTCTGGTTCCGCTACCACCTGGGGTGGGTGGAGTGTGGCGGCTCGGCGGCCGCCGCCGGGGGCCTGGCCACCTTCCTGGTGGTGTCCGATCCCGGGGGCGGGACCGTCAGTCCGTCTCGCCACGCCTGGATCATCGTGTTCCTGGTCATCGGCGCCGTGTCGGCCGGCTGCTCCGCCCTGGGCTTCACCGGCCCGCGGTGGTTCCGGGCCGCCATGTTCGGTAGCGCGGGCGCCGTCCTGTTCGCGCTGTCGGCGGCCCTGACCAAGCAGTTCACGACCCTGCTGTCGATCAGCTGGGCCCGCGCCTTCACGGACTGGGTGCCCTACGTGATGCTGGCGACCGGGGTGGTCGGCCTCTTCCTGATCCAGAGCGCGTTCCAGGCCGGACCGATCACGTCGTCGCAGGCCGCCATCACCATCGTCGACCCGATCGTCAGCGTGGTCATCGGCATCTACCTGTTCCACGACCACCTGCAGACGGCCGGTTGGCGGCTCCCCGTCGAGGTCGTCGCGGTCCTGCTGCTGGTCGGCGGGCTGTACCTGCTGTCGACCTCGCCCCTCGTGGCCGGGGCCAAGGACGACTCGGGGGCGGGGGACAAGCTGGTCCGCCAGCCCCGGCGGCGTCGCGACCCGGTGCCCGGCTCCCCGGTCCCCTAGGCGCGGCCGAGCACCGACCGCAGGGCGTCGTCGAGCTCCGGGTGCCGGAAGGTGAACCCTGCGGCGATCAGGCGGGACGGGACGGCGCGCTGGCTGGCGAGCACCATGTCGGTCGCCATCTCCGGGCCGAGGACCACCTTCAGCGCGGCGGCGGGCACCGGCAGGACGGCCGGCCGGTGCAGGACCGCACCGATGGCCCTGGCCAGCTCGGCATCGGTCGCCGGGGACGGGGCCGCGGCGTTGACGGGGCCGGACAGCTCGACGGAGTCCACGCAATGGAGGATGGCGCCCACCTCGTCGTCCAGGGTGATCCAGCTCCGGTACTGGCGGCCCGAGCCGATCCTCCCCCCGACACCGAGCCGGAACAGCGGGAGCTGCTTGGCCAGTGCCCCGCCCGCCGGGCTGAGAACGATGCCGGTCCGGAGGTGGACGGTCCGGATGCCGGCCGCCTCGGCGGGCGCGGTGGCCGCCTCCCACTCGACGCACACCCCGGCCAGGAACCCCGTGCCCGCGGGCTCGGACTCGACCAGCACCTCGTCGCCCCGGTCGCCGTACCACCCGACGGCTGACGCGCTCACGAGGACGCCGGGCCGGGGGTCGAGGCCGGCGACGGTTCGGGCCAGGAGGTCGGTCCCCCGGGTGCGGCTCTCGATGATCACGCGCTTGCGGGCCGGGGACCAGCGCTTGTCGCCCACGCCGGCCCCGGCCAGGTGGACCACGCCGTCGATCGGGCCCGCGGCCGTCAGCGCGTCGAGGTCGACGTGCCCGGCGTCCGGGTCCCACGTGACGTCGGTGACGCCGGCGGGACGTGCGCCGCCGCCCGGTGTCGACGACCGACGGACCAGTCGCGTGACGGTGTCGCCCCGGGCGGTCGCGGCGTCGACCAGCGCGGTGCCGATGAGACCCGACGAGCCCGTGACGAGGAGGTGCATGTCTCCGGTCTACCGGGACGCGCCGGCGGCACGTGCCACCGCGGTGCGGATGAATCGGGCGAATGCGTCGGGGTGGGTCAGGTGGGCGCCGTGTGCGGCGCCGTCGATCTCGACCAGCTCGGCGTCCGGGGCGTGGGCCACCAGCCAGTCCACCGAGGCCCGCTGGTGGGGGAGGGAGTCGGTGCCGCGCCCGAAGACGGCCGGCACGGCCAGGTGGCTGACGTCGAACGGCGCCACCGTCGTGCGGATGGCGGCGATCTCACCGGCCAGGGCGGGCCCGTCGGCGCGCCGCGCCTCCCGGGTCTCCTCGGGAAGGCGGTCCCACGCCGAGTCGCCGACCATGCGGCGGAAGAACCGCTCGGCCACCTCGGCCGGGTCCTCGTCCTCGGGCCGCGGGTCGCCGGCACCGCCGGCCCGGGGCCGCGTGGCCGACGGGCCGAGCCAGGGCATCGGTGGCTCGTAGGCGGCGACGGCCAGGATCGGCCCCGGACCGCCGGGACGAAGCGCGGCCCCGAGGACGACGTCGCCGCCGTAGCTGTGGCCGACCACCACGCAGGGCCGACCGTCGATCACCGCCAGCAGATCCCCGACGTGGCCGTCGAGCGTGTCGTGGACGGGCGTCACGTGGCGCGAGCGGTGGTAGCCGCGTCGGTCGTAGGCCACGGTGTGCAGGTCGTCGAGCCGGCGCGTCACGCGGGCGAAGCTGCCGGCGCGGTCGAGCGATCCGTGGACCAGGACGACCATCGGGGTGCCCTCCGGTGCGCGGTCGGGCAGGTGCTCGGTCAGGGAGAGATCGTGCGTCGGGGTCATCGGGGCCAGCCTGACAGCGCCCGGTGCGCGCCGGCCATTCGGTGCGCGAGGGGTCGGGAACCGCCCAGTTCAGGGCTCCGTCGCTGCAAATGCACGCATCGCGGCTCCAGATCGTGCATTGTTAGGGCTTCCATTTGACCAAGGAGAAACTGTGCCCCT
>CAZULR010000334.1:0-3521 GCA_964621235.1 uncultured Acidimicrobiaceae bacterium | reverse complement strand
CGGGCGTAGGGTGGCGCGTGACCCCGGAGCGCCCCACCCCGGTGGCCGACCCGCGCCGACCGCTGCTCGGTCTGGTCCGGGCGTGCCACTTCCAGCCCACCGTCGCGGTGGTGGCGGTCACCACCGCGCTGGCGGCCCTGGCCGGCCGCGGGACCGCCGGCTGCGTGGCCGTGGCCGTGGCCGTACTCGCCGGCCAGCTGTCGACGGGCTGGAGCAACGACTGGTTCGACGCCGGCCGGGACACGGCGGTCGGACGGACCGACAAGCCCATCGTGGCCGGCGCGGTCGACGTGGCCACCGTGCGCGCCGCGGCACTGGTGGCCGTCGCCGCGTGCGTGCCCCTGTCGCTGCTGTCCGGCTGGCGCGCCGCGGTGGTCCACCTGGTGGCCGTCGGCTCTGCCTGGGCCTACAACGCCGGCCTCAAGGCGACGGTGCTCAGCCCCGTGCCGTATGCCCTGTCCTTCGCCCTGCTGCCGGCCTTCGTCACCCTTGGCCTGCCGACCCACCCGTGGCCCCGCCCCGCGGTGATGGTGGCCACCGCGCTGCTGGGCGTCGGCGCCCACTTCGTCAACACCCTGGCCGACCGCGACGACGACGCGCGATCGGGTGTCGCCGGGCTGCCGCAGCGGATGAGCGAGCGAGCCGACCTCCTGGTCGGGGTCGTGCTCTTGGTGGCGTGTGCCCTCACGATCTGGGCACTCGGCGGCGGCGCGGCGGTAGGGAGGGCGGTGGCGCTGCTCGCCACGCTCGGTGCCGCGGCGATGGTGGTCGTCACGACGCTGCGACGCCGGCCGCGCACTGCGTGGTCGTGGACACTGGTCACCGTCCTGGGGTGCGTCGTCCTGTTCGCCGTCGCCCGCCCCCCGCTCGTGGGCGCCTGAGCCACCCACGCGCTACGGCAACACGGGCACGGGGCGGGGGCCTCCGGGGATGCAGGCAACCACCGATTGCCAAACGCCGCGATTGCCTGCATACTGGCAACACGGGTGGCGGATCCGACGGCGGATCTGCCGAGGGATCCCGGGTAGCGGCGGCTACTCGGGGTTTCCGGCGGACGCACCCGGGCCCGACGGCTGGTCGGGCCCCTCGTCGAGTTCGGCGAACTGCCACACCAGTGCCTCGACGCCCATGGAGAAGAGTGTCCAGTCCTCCTTCTCCCCCCCGCTCCCGGTCGGTCGCAGGATGTCCCGCGTCATCGTCGGGTCCACGCGGTCCCAGATGGCGAATCCCTCGGCCAGCGAGATGGCCAGCATCGAGAGCTGCCGCAGGGTCACACCGGGGCGCATCCGCACTCCCAGCACCTCGAAGGCGCGGCCCAGGGCAAAGTCCCACCGGACGCAGTACACCTCGTAGGCACGGCGCAGGCTCTCGGCGGCCGGCGTCCCCTCGTCCGACGGCAGCCTCGACACCCCGAGGCCGCGCAGGCCGATGGCGAGGTTCACCGTCCGCGATCGGACCATGGTCTCGATGTGGGCGGCGCACGCCACCCGGACCAACTCGGTGGCCGCGGCCCGTCTCCCGTCGACCGAGTCGAGATCGGCGGCAGCCAGCACCTCACCGGCCGCCCGGATGGTGTCCTCCACGCCGGCCTGGTCGATGCGTTCGAGCGCGGCGGCCAACACGTCAGCCTGGTACTCGGCCATGTCGACCCAGATCCGGCCGATGACCGAGGCGTTGGTGACCCGCAGGCCCCGCTCCTCAGAGGCACGATCGAAGACGCGCTTGAAGGTCAGGCGCTCGGTGCCCCGGGCCAGCCCCTCGTCGATCAGCAGGTCGAGGCCCATCTCGATCAGGACCTCCCGGAGCTCATCGCGTCGCATCGGGGGAATATACGCCGCGGCCGGTCGATGGGGAAGGGGTGGAACCACCTGGAGACGACCTGCCCTGCCACCACTCCGCCGGCCGGCGTTGGCAGACTGTCCACCGGGTCGGCCGGTCGGCACGCCCGCGGAGGGAACGATGGAGCAGTCAACGCAGCCGCTGTCGATGACGTTCGACGACCTCGACCGGGCCCGCAGATGTTTCGGGCTCGGCACCGCGCCATGGTCGGAGCGGGGCGTGCTTGAGGTCGAGGACGACTGGTGGCTGGCGCTGAGCCTCACCGGGTACGTGGACTACAACCTGGCGCTGCTGCACGGACCGGGTGCTGTGGCCGCGACGCCCCGGGTGCTCGCTGCCATCGAGACGGCCCGGGTGCCGGCGATGGTGATGCTGACGGGAGCGGGGCTGGCCGCCGCCGATGTGCTCGGCGACGCCGGGTGGGTGTGCACGGGAGCGATGCCGTTCATGGCCCGGTCCTACGGCCCGATGTTCGACGACCCCGACGTGCGGCTCCTCGGCACGGGCGAACTGCCGGATGCCCGTGCCCTGGCGGCGGCGGCCTTCGGCGTCCCCGAGGAGGTGGGCGCCATCGTCTTCGACGATGCGGCACCGTCCCGGCCGGGCACCCGGGTCAACGGACTGTTCGAGGGCGGGGAGTTGCGCTGCTGCTCGTTGACGGTCTGGATCGAGGACGACTTCAGCATCGGCTGGGCCCTGTCGACCGCGCCCGAGCGCCAACGCTCGGGCTACGGCCGGCGCCTGATGCGGGCCACCAACTACCAGCGGATCACCGACGGCGGGCCGACCCGGGCGCTCCTGACGGCGACGCCCGCCGGCGAGCGGCTCTACCGCGACGAGGGGTACACCACCGTCGAGCACTGGCAGACCTGGTCGCGACCGAGGTGGGTGCTGCGGTAGGTCGAGCCGACCATCAGGGGACGGCCACGGCGCCGTTCCCGGTCCGGACGGGTCCGCCCCCGCCACGACCGGCCCGGCGATCCGCTGCGCCCACGTGATCCCCGCACCCAAGGGATCCCCGCCCCCAAGGGATCCCGCCCCCAGGCGTCCACACCGTGTACCTGGGTCCCTACGCGACGGTGGTGGTCATCTCTCCCCAAGTCCGC
The DNA here is from genome assembly GCA_964621235.1 of uncultured Acidimicrobiaceae bacterium. Lineage (GTDB taxonomy): Bacteria > Actinomycetota > Acidimicrobiia > Acidimicrobiales > RAAP-2 > Bog-756. The sequence continues at coordinate 576 of CAZULR010000334.1, read as the reverse complement.
TGGAGGCCCGCACGGTCCATCCGCACGGGCTCAGCGCCGCTTGGCGAGGTACGCCCGGTAGCCCTCGGCGAGCTCGAGCAGTCCGGGGTCCTCGTCGAACCGGGACTGGAACGCCGCCCACGCCGCTTCACGCTTGGCCGGGAGGTACTCCGTCGGCCAGTAGCCCTCGTGCGGGCGGTACCCCTTGAGGACGTTGCGGGCGACGGTGGCCTTGTGGACCTCGTCGACACCGTCGGCGATCCCCATGGTGGGCGCTGCTGCGTACATGGCCTGAAGTGGCGTGAGGTCGGTCGTGCCGAGTGAGCCCATGATGTGCAGCGCGTTGAACGACACGTCGCGCAAGACCTTGGCCATCGTGAACTTGACGGTGGCGATGTCGGTCCGGCACTCCTGGGTGCTCGTGTTGTCGATCTTCCACGCGGTCTCCAGCACCAGCAGGCGGAGCATCCGGATCTGCGCATAGGAGTCGGCGATCTTCTCCTGGACCATCTGGTGCTCGCCGATGATCTTGCCGTGCGATTCGCGGCTGAGTGCCCGCTCGCACATCATGTCGAAGGCGAGGTTGCACTGGGCGAT
>CAZULR010000333.1:0-3545 GCA_964621235.1 uncultured Acidimicrobiaceae bacterium | reverse complement strand
ACGTGAACCCGGCCTCGAACGCCCTGGTGGCCGAGATGGTGCGCGACAAGATCCGCGCCGTCGTCGACGACCCGTCGGTGGCCGAGGCCCTCTGCCCGACGACCTATCCGCTGGGGACGAAGCGCCCGTGCCTCGACACCGACTACTACGCCACCTTCAATCTCCCGAACGTCCGCCTCGTCGACCTGCGGCGCCAACCCATCACGAGCGTCACGGAGACGGGCATCGACACCACCGACGAGTCGTTCGACGTCGACGCCATCGTCTACGCCACGGGCTTCGACGCCATGACCGGCGCTCTGGGCGCCGTCGACATCACCGGACGTGAGGGGCGCAACCTGCGCGACCACTGGTCCGCCGGTCCCTCGACCTACCTCGGCCTGATGAGCGTGGGATTCCCCAACCTCTTCATGATCACCGGGCCGGGGAGCCCGTCGGTGCTGGCGAACATGGCCGTCGCCATCGAACAGCACGTCGAGTTCGTGACCGGCGCCCTGGCCGACCTCCGGGCTGACGGGCTCGAGACCATCGAGCCCACACCCCGGGCCGAGGCCGGATGGGACCAGCACGTCGCCGATTGCGCGGCCATCACCCTGCTGCCCGCTACGGACTCCTGGTACATGGGGGCCAACGTGCCCGGCAAGCCACGTGTCTTCCTGCCCTACCTCGGCGGGATGGACCGCTACATCGACGCCTGCGACGAGGTGGTCGAGCGCGGCTACCTCGGGTTCACGCGCTCAGGCCCGGGCGGCACGCGGTGCAACGACGGGGTCGTACGCCGGATGCAGTACGACGTGATGCGGCTCCTCGACGCCGTGGACGCCCTCGGGCTCCCACCCCTCGAGTCGATGGGAGCCGCGGACGCCCGTGCCGTGATGGCGGCGGCCGCGGCGGCGGCCCCGGCGGGTCCCGAGGTCGGCGACATCGTGGACGGGACCCTGTCGGGACCGGAGGGCTTCCTCGCCTACCGCCTCTACCGTCCGGCCACGCCGGGCCCCCATCCACTCCTCTGCTACTTCCACGGGGGTGGTTGGCTGATCGGCGACCGGACGGCGGACGGCCCGCTGTGCCGGGACCTGTGCACCCGGACCGGTTCCGTCGTGGTGTCGGTGGACTATCGGCACGCGCCCGAAGCGCGCTTCCCGGCGGCGGCGGACGACGCCTGGGCGGCGCTGTGCTGGGTGGCGGACCACCTCGAGGAGCTCGGCGGGATCCCGGGCCGGCTGACCGTGGCCGGCTACAGCGCCGGTGCCAACCTCGCCACCGTTGCCGCCCAGCGGGCCCGTGACATCGGTGGTCCCGCCCTGGCCGCCCAGCTCCTGATCTGCCCGGTCACCGACGGGTCCACCGAGCACCACTCCTACGTCGAGAACGGCGAGGGGAAGTTGCTCACTGCGGGAATGATGCGGTGGTTCTGGGACAGCTACTGCGACCCGTCCGAACGGAGCGACCCCCGGGCGTCCCCGCTGCTCGGCACCCTCGAGGGACTGCCGCCCACCGTGATCGTGACGGCCGACTTCGACCCGCTGCGCGACGAGGGCGTCGCCTACGCCGACGCCCTGGCCGCCGCCGGGGTGCCGGTCCGCCACGTCGTCGGGCGCGGGCAGGTCCACACGTCGATCCCGATGGTCGGGGTGATCATCTCCGGTGCGGAGGTCCGCCGGGACGCCGTCGAGGCGCTGGGTGCGCTCACCCGAACGGCGGCGGACGCCGTGGTCGGCTGGGTCGACCCAGCGGTCGAGGGGCCTGCGTAACCACCGCGGGTGGAGGCTCCTCGGATGGCGGTCCCGCCACTCCACGCGTCGGGGCGCACCCCCGAGGGGTTGGGACCTGACCTCCCGCCGGCTACCCGTGATCTGTGAGGACCTTCCCCATGCAGAAGCTGATGGCGGACCGGGCATAGGGGCCGAACTTCGGAATCTCCTCGTACCCGGCCGAGCGGTAGAGCGCGACCGCGACCGGTGGATCGAGGACCGTCTCCAGGACGACCCGCGTCGCGCCCAACGCCCGGGCTTGCTCCTCCAGGAACCGGAGCATCGCCGGTGCCACTCCTTGCCGGCGGTGCTCGGGAACGATGTACACGCGCTTGAGCTCGGCGGTCCCCTCGCCGAGCAGACGGACGGCGCCGCAGCCGATCGCCTCCCCGTCCACCCAGGCCACCACGAGCGCGCCGCGCCCGGGCGCCACGTCCTCCGGATCGAGTGCCAGGACCACGTCCTCGACCGGCCCGTCGTAGCGGGACCGGATCTCTCCATCCAGTGCGGACAGGAGTTGCACGACAGCCGGATCATCGGGGTCACCGGGTCGAAGGTCTGCCTCCATGGTGCCCAGTTCAGCAGCTGGTCCGTCAGCCGGCGGCGCCGAGCGCGTCGTTGAGCATCCGGCACCACGCGACCTGGACGGCGTCGCCGCAGGCCTCGCTGCTGGCGGCCACCTGCTCGATCGACCGCATCGAGCCGTCCATCAACCGTTGCACCGCCTCGTCCGCCACCGGCACGGACACGCACAGGGTCCAGATCACCCGTGCTTCATCGAGGGCCAGCTGCTCGGCGTCGGGGGTGTCCCCGAGCGAGCGGTACTGACAGAACTGCGCCGCCAGGTGGCGGTCACCAGCGATGCGCACCGCGTACTCCTCGGGCCGGACCGTCGGTCCGCTCAGGTCGGCCTGCTGGTCATCCACCATCCTCGCACCACCGCTCCGCCCCTCACTGTTGGATCTCCCTCCTCATCGACGGGCGCGTGCGGGAGCTGTAGTGACGGGGAGTTCCCCGGATGCCGTCGCCGGCGAACGATCGCGAACGTGGCGTGGTACGTGGCCGCCGGTGGGAGGGAGGCGGTCGGAGGGGCCGACCGCTCCGGCCTCAGACGGGACCGCCGCCCAGTGCCACCTGCATGTCGTCGAGGCCACGCAGCAGCGCGGCCGCACCATTGTCGTCGAGCACCGCGTAGGCCGGGCGGACGAGGTCGTCGGTCAGCGCTTCGGCACGCTCCGCCGCCGCCCTCTGGTCGTCGCTGATCTCGGGCAGGAACCCCTCGGGCCAGCCGAACATCGGGCCGTCGCCCGGGCGCTTGATGAAGTGGGCCGTGCGGGCATCCACCCCGCAGCACCGGAGCGCGATGAGATGGGCGCTGCCGCGCAGCTCGCGCAGGACCGTCACGATCTGCAGCGCACGGCCGGGGGTGTCGTCCACCAGCAGCTCGCCCCGGTAGCCCGCGTACAGGGCGAGGCCCACCGGGTCGGCGGCCTCGTTGACGGCGTCGGCGGCGGTCACCATGGAGTCGATGCCCTCGATGCCCGACAGTGCGCGGCGCCCCACCTCGGCGGCGCAGTCCAGGTAGGCGCGCGCCGCCTCGCGGGGGGAGACCTTCGCCCGGCCGGCGTTCCAGAGGGCGTCCACCACCTCGGGATTGAAGTAGCCGAACGCGCTGGCCACCACCACCGGCTCCACGTCGCCGAGCACGCCGCCCCGGCCCAGGGCGTAGAGGGTGAACAGGTCGAGGCCCAGCCGGGCGGCGGTCGCCTCGGCCTCGGGCGAGAAGTAGTG
>CAZULR010000332.1:0-3553 GCA_964621235.1 uncultured Acidimicrobiaceae bacterium | reverse complement strand
CGATCCACAAGGCGGACCCGAAGCACGCGATCATCATCGCCATCTGCACGGTGCTCGCTGCGGCGTTCGTGTGGATGGCGGAGTCGGCGGCCCGGCGCGATGCGGGCAAGCGCTCCGTGTCGACGATGGCCGGGATCGCCTACCTCTTCATGCTGGTGGCCATCGGTTGGCAGATCTACCAGTTCCAGGTCCTGCCGTTCACGACGATCGACGGTGCCTACGCCTCGACGTACGAGTTCTTCATGGGCTCGACGTTGGCCCACCTCATCCTGCTCGCATTCATCGGTCTGGGGCTTTGGATCCGGGCATCGAAGGGCAGGTACGCCGGGGCGACCTGGTACCGGGTCCGCATCATCCGGTTCTTCGCCGTGTGGATCGCCCTCTCCACCGTCATCCTCGTGACCGTGGCGGCGCTCTTCTACTGAGCCCCTTCCCGCTGGGGCCGATGCCCCGGCGGGCGTCGGTCGACCCCGGTTGCGACCGGGGGAGTCAGGGCTCGAAGCGGTAGCCCATCCCGGGCTCGGTGATGAAGTGCCGCGGGCGGGAGTGGTCGTCTTCGAGCTTGCGGCGCACACGGCCCATGAGGACCCGCAGGTACTCCGTCTCCGTCTCGTACTGCGGCCCCCACACCTCGTGGAGCAGCTGCCGTTGGGAGACGAGGCGACCGGGGTTGCGGACCAGTACCTCCACGATGTCCCACTCCTTCGGGGTCAGGTGCACCTCGGTGCCGTCCTTCACCACGCGCTTGGTGTCGAGGTCCACGGTGAAGCCCTCCGCCTCGACCCGGGGGTCCTGCTCGGCGCCCGGGGCCCGGCGCAGCGCCGCCCGGATGCGGGCGAGGAGCTCGTCCATCCCGAAGGGCTTGGTCACGTAGTCGTCGGCCCCGAGATCGAGGGCCTCGACCTTGCTCATCGACTGGTGGCGGGCCGACAGGACCAGGATCGGCACCTCGCTCCAGCCCCGGATGCCCCGGATGACCTCGACGCCGTCGATCCCCGGTAGGCCGAGGTCGACGAGCACCAGGTCGGGGTGCCAGTGGGCCACCCGGTCCAGGCCCTCCTCACCGGTGCGGGCGCCGGTCACCTCGTAGCCCCGGGCGCCGAGGCTGATGGTGAGGGCGCGCAGCAACGAAGGGTCGTCGTCGATGACGAGCACGCGGGAACCCGCCGCCGTCCCCTCGGGCGATCGGCGGGGGGCGGTCACGGGTGCACCCCCGCGTCATCGGCCGGGGCGGCGCCCTCACCCGATCCCGGTACCTGCCCCTCTTCCTCGCTGGCCCGGTCGGGGACCACGACGTCGGACCCGAGGTCGGCGTCGATGATGGTCGGAGTCCGGTCGACCGGCACGGGGAGGCGCACCACCAGGGTGCACCCCCCGCCTGGGGTGTCCTCGAGGTCCAACTGGCCGCCCACCGCCTCGACGAAGCCGCGCGAGACGGCCAGGCCGAGCCCGACCCCGGTGCGGTTGTCGGAGTCACCGAGGCGCTGGAAGGGCAGGAACACCAGGTCCCGGTCGGCCGGCCTGACGCCGGGCCCGTGGTCGATGACCCGGAGATCTACCCAGTCGGCCACCCTCCCGGCCTCCACCCGGACCGACTTGCCGGCTCCGTGGAGGAGCGCGTTGTCCACGAGGTTGGCGATGACGCGCTCGATCAGGACGGGGTCCGTCTCGATCAGGGGCACGGCGGCTTCGACGGACACCACGACCCCCCGGCCGCGTGGGCCGAGGCTGGCCAGGGCGCTGTCGACCAGGTCACCGACGTCAGTCGGACGGGCCAGGACCTCCATGGCCCCGGTCTCCAGCCGACTCATGTCGAGGAGGTTCTCGACCAGCGCGCTCAGCCGGTCGGCCTCGTCGTCGATGGTGTGGAGCAGGATGGCCGTCTCGTCGGGCCCGAACTCGAGCTGGTCGGACAGGAGGCTGGAGGACGCCGCCTTGATGGAGGCCAGTGGCGTGCGCAGGTCATGGCTGACGGCGGCCAGCAGCGCGGACCGCAGCTGGTTGGCCCGGGCCAGGGAGTCGGCCTCGGCCGCCTCGGCGTGGAGGCGGTCGCTCTCCAGCGCGGTCGCCAGCTGGGCGGCGAAGGCCGCCAGGATGTCCCGGTCCTCGGCGGACAGTCCCGGACCCTGCAGCGCCAGGACGGCGTCATCGGTCAGGGGCAGCGTCAGCGAGGCGTCCTCCGGTGACGTGACGGGATCGGGACCGGCCGAGGCGACCGTGGCCCAGGCCACACGGGCGTCCCCGGTCGCACCGGCGGCGTCGGCCGGGCGGCGGAGGATGGTGGCCGACTCGAGGCGGAAGGCCACCATGAGCTCCTCGAGCAGGGCGGGCATCGGATTGCCCTCCGGGGAGACCAGGCGCCCGGCCACCCGGGCCAGCATCCGGGCGTCCGAGCGCGCCTGTAGCGCGGCGGCCGAGCGGCGGGCGGCGATGTCGACCAGGACGCTCACCACGCCCGCGGTCACGAGGAACATGAGCAGCGCCAGCACGTCGCGGGCATCGGCGATGGTGAACGTGTGGACGGGGGGCGCGAAGAAGTAGTTCGACAGCAGGAAGCCGGCGATGGCCGCCAGGGCGCCCGGCCACACCCCGCCGGTGGCGGCGATCGCCACCACCAGCACCAGGTAGGAGCTGAGTGCCGTCGCCAGGTCGGCGTGGGAGCCGGTGGAGGTGAGCAGGAGGGTGAGGAGCGGGAAGCCGACCACGCCGAGCAGGACGGCGGCCAGCCGACGACGGGCCGAGAGCGGGGAGAGCAGGTGGCGACGGCGGCGGTCGGGGCCGGGCCGATGGTGACCCTGGCCCACCGGCCCCGTGGCCGCGGCGGCCTCCTCCGGTGCGTCCGAGGCGTCGGTGGCGATGACGTGCACGTCGAGGGCGCCCCCCGCCGCACGGATGACCGAATTGATGACCGAGCCCCGCACGAACTCGGACAGGCGGCTGCGGTGGGTCGCGCCGAGGACGAGCTGGGTGGCGTTCTCGGCTCGGGCCACCTGGACGAGCGCCGGGGCGACGTCGGCGCCGACCACCTCCACGTACCGCCCACCGAGGTCGTCGAGAAGGGCCCGGTTGCGCCCGAGCCCCTCGGACCCGGCGTCGGCCAGCCCGTCGTCCGTGCGCACGTGGACGCCGACCAGCTCGGCTTTGGTGCGCATGGCCATGCGGGCGGCCCGGCGCACGAGCACGGCGCTGCCCGGCGCCCCGGTCAGGGACACCACGACCCGCTCCTTGGTCTCCCACGGCCCGGCGATGTCGTGGCGCTCGCGGTAGTCGTGGAGCTCCTCGTCGACCCGGTCGGCCACCCACAGCAGGGCGAGCTCGCGCAGCGCGGTGAGGTTGCCCTGACGGAAGTAGTTGCCGAGGGCGGCGTCGATGCGCTCCGGGGGGTAGATGTTGCCGTGGGCCAGGCGACGGCGCAGCGCCTCGGGCGCCATGTCCACGAGCTCGATCTGGTCGGCTGCCCGCACCACCCGGTCCGGCACTGTCTCCTGCTGGGCCACCCCGGTGATCCGCTCGACGACGTCGTTGAGCGACTCGAGGTGCTGGAGGTTGACCG
>CAZULR010000331.1:0-3563 GCA_964621235.1 uncultured Acidimicrobiaceae bacterium | reverse complement strand
GTCGTTCCATGACTCGTGCCGCTCATCCGGGCGTCACTGATCCGGACCATGTCGCGCACACCGAGTTGGATGAGCTTGAACGGCAAGGGGATCATTCCCCATTCGGGCATACCCGGCCCGCCTCGGGGCCCGGCATTCTGGAGGACGAGCACGGAGTCCGCTGTGACGTCGAGTCCGGGGTCATTCAGTCGACGGTCCAGGTCGGCCCGGTCGGCGAACACCACGGCTGGGCCCCGGTGCCGACAAAGGTCCGGACTAGCGGCACTGACCTTGATGACGGCACCGTCGGGTGCCAGGTTGCCGCGGAGGACCGCCAGGGCCAGAGGCTGCACCGGATCGTCGACCGGCCTGATCACCTCTGGCCTGGACACCGTGGCATCGGCGACGTTGTCCCCCAGCGATCGTCCATTCACCGTCAGACAGGAGGTGTCGAGATGGTGACGGATCTGCTGCAACAGGCCCCGCAGACCGCCAGCCTCAAAGAAGTCCTCCATCAGGAAGTCCCCGGATGGCTCGATGTTGGCCAGTACGGGGATGTCCCGGGCGATCTCGTCGAATAGCGAAAGCGGTAGGTCGATCCCGGCTCGCCCGGCGATGGCCGGAAGGTGGATCGCGGCGTTGGTCGAACCGCCGAGCGCCATCATTGCCACGATGGCGTTGCGGAACGATGCCGCGCTCAAGAGGGCCGAGGGCCGGAGTCCGTCGAGCGCCATGGCCACGGAACGCCGGCCGGCATCCGCGGCCAGTCGTCGCTGGTGGGAGTTGCCGGCAGGTACCGAGGAGGCACCCGGCATGGTCATCCCGAGGACTTCAGCGAGCGCCGTCATGGTCGACGCCGTCCCCATGACGTTGCACGTGCCCGGCGAGCAGGCGTAGCCGTCCTCGATCTCGTACCAGTCGTCCATCGAGATATTGCCAGCCACCAACTCCTCGGAGTACTTCCAGGCGGTGACGGCCGCGCCGAGCCGCTCGCCCTTCCAGTTACCGTGCATCATGAATCCGGCCGGCACGTAGATCGACGGGATGTCCGCGCTCACCGCCCCCATCAACAGGGCCGGGGTCGTCTTGTCGCAGCCCCCCAAGAGCACTGCCGCATCGAAGGGATGGCAGCGCAGCACCTCCTCGGTCTCCATCGACGCCAGGTTTCGGTAGAGCATCGTGGTCGGCTTCATCAGGGTCTCGCCCAAGGACATCACCGGGCTCTCCAAGGGGAACCCGCCGGCCGACCAGATCCCCCGTTTCACGGCGTCGGCGACATCGCGGAGGTGGGCATGGCAGGGGTTCGCCTCCGACCACGTCGTGACGATGCCGACGACCGGTTTCCCGTCGAAGTCCTCGGGTGAGAAGCCGGATTGCATCATCCGACCCCGGTGCTCGAACGAGAAGGGGCCCTGCCCGTACCAGCGCCTGCTTCGCAGCTCCACCGGCACGGTTGCGGGATCACCCACCCGGTCGTTGTCGTCGGTGCTCATGTCAATCGCCAGTCTTCTTCACTGTGGAGGATCAACCGGACGGTACCTCACAACGAACGACGACAGTTGTGAGCCTTTGTGCCGACCGTTGAGGCTCCTGGGCAGAGGTTCAGTTGACATCTGGGACGCCAATGATCGGGTATCCCCCTCGTGCCGGGAGCGTGACACCCTCCCGGCGTTATGGGACAGGCACCGGGTTGCTCGCATCGGTGGCACCCACCGTCATTTCGTCGGGGGTCTGGGATCTCCCAACTCAAAGGGTGGACACCGTGAGTGGCTTCGATTGATTCTGTGGCCGTTCAGTGTTAGGCCCAAGTGTCGAGCGGGTGTGGTAGTGCCGCCCCGGCGACGGAAAGGGCTTGACCCATGGCAGAAGCAGGGATGCGCGCACTTCGGATGGCCGCGGCAACCACGGTGGCGATTGTCGCCGTCTCGATTGCTTCGGCAACGCTATCGGCTGCCTCCGCCTCGGCGGCGAGTGCTGGCGTCGTGTTTGGTCCGGTCACCGCAGCTCCAGGGCTTGGGAATGTCGGCCTGAGTGGCGTGAGTTGCACCGGAACCGCGGACTGTACAGCGGTCGGCACAGATAGCAGCGACCAGCCGGTATATGCCGTCGAGACACAGGGCATATGGAGTACACCCACCGAGGTCACTGGCTACGTAGGTGGAGCAGGCTTTGCCGACGTGAGCTGCACCGGGGTCGGGGAATGCACCGCAGTCGGCGAGGGCCACGACTATCGGTCGATCTACGCCACCGAGACCGGGGTGTTTGGGGCACTCCCACAGTGGTCGCCGGAGTTAGCACCTTCAATGGGGTGAGTTGCACAGGGATCGGGGAATGCACCGCCGTCGGGGACGTGTCCGTCTCGGGCACCGAACTGCCGCTCTATGTCACCGAAACCGGGGGCGTCTGGGGCAGCCCAACTGAGATGGCAGCCGGTGAAGATGGGGCAAGTTTCTATGGCATCAGCTGCACCGGGATCGGAGAGTGCACCGCCGTTGGCTACAACTTCGCTGGTATCAGGGGAGGATCTCAATCACCTTTCCCACAGGCAATCTATGCCACCGAAACCGGGGGTGTTTGGGGCAGTTCCACAGTTCTCGATAGCCCTAACGGTGGCTTGCTCTACGGCGTCAGCTGCACCGGGATCGGTGAATGCACCGGGGTGGGCAATTTCAGCAGTGAATCAGGTCACACGTTTTACGTGACCGAGACCGGGGGCGTCTGGGGCCCTCCGATTGAGATTCCCGGCACGGCCAGCAATCCATTTGCTGTGAGCTGCTCCGGGGTCGGGAACTGCGTCGCATTGGGCAATCTCTCCAACAGTGACCGGTCGTCTTATGCCGTCGAAGCCGGAGGCGTTTGGGGCAGCGTGACGGTATTTGGCAACTCACCCAACAACAGTTTCCTATCCGGGGTCAGTTGCACCGGGGCCGATGCCGGGGACTGCACCGCAGTCGGCTACGACGCTGTCGGGGCGATCTACTCGACCACCGTGGCGGCTGGCCCGCCAACCATCAGTAGCTTCACTCCAACTGGGGGGTCGGTGGGGTCAGCTGTGACCATCAACGGGACCAACCTCGGCGGCGCCACCAATGTCACCGTGAACGGCGTGGCCGCGGCCATTGCCAAAGACGCTGCCACCAGTATTAAGATCAAGATCCCCAGCGGTGCTACCACCGGCAAGATTAAGGTGTTTACTCCGGGCGGTAAGGCCAAGTCCGCGACCGTCATGATGATTACGTAGACACGGTTTTAGTGGACAGAAGGGTGCCCCTGTCGTGTTGTTACACGGGCAGTCGATAACGGCCCCGCTCCTGCTGATGTGGGTCAGCCTGACGACCCTTCGTCCGGCGAATCACAAATGGCCGTGCGTCTTGCCATTGGGCTACGGTATTGATTCGGACTAAGGGCAGTGGTCCAGGTTGGGGGCAACCATGGCGGAACCGTCGATGACCCATCAACGCGGATGTCGCCGCGTAGCGTCGAAATCAACAATGGTGATCGCGATCGTGGCGATCACACTTGCTTCACAAGCGGCGTTCGTGACCATTGCCAGCGCTGATACCTCGTCGCTGACGACATGGACC
>CAZULR010000330.1:0-3570 GCA_964621235.1 uncultured Acidimicrobiaceae bacterium | reverse complement strand
ACCGGCATCGTGCACCTGGCCCCGGCCTTCGGCGAGGTCGACCGGCAGGTGGGCCGGGTCGCCGGTCTCCCGACGCTCAATCCCGTGGGGCCCGATGGCCGGTTCACCGCCGCCGTCGCCTGGCTCGAGGGCGAGGCGGTCCGCGACGTCAACGGGACGGTCAACGACCGGCTGGAGGCCGCCGGTCTGCTCCTCCGTCGCCAGCCGTACGTCCACCCCTACCCGCACTGCTGGCGGTGCAACACCGCCCTCATCTACTGGGGCAAGCCGAGCTGGTACATCCGCACCTCGGAGCGCAAGGCCGCCCTGGTCGAGCAGAACCAGACGATCGGCTGGCACCCGGAGCACATCCGCGACGGCCGGATGGGGGAGTGGCTGGCGAACAACGTGGACTGGGCCCTGTCGCGCGACCGGTTCTGGGGCACCCCGCTGCCGGTGTGGCGGTGTGACGAGGGCCACGTACTGTGCGTCGGGTCGCTGGCCGAGCTGTCGGAGCTGTGCGGCACCGACGTCACCGGTGTCGACCCCCACCGCCCGGCCATCGACGAGGTGACGGTGCCCTGCGCCGAGTGCGGCGGCGACGCGGTGATGCGACGCGTGGAACCGGTGATCGACGCCTGGTTCGACTCCGGGTCGATGCCGACGGCCCAGTGGGGCTATCCCGGGGCACCGGGGTCGGCGGAGTCGTTCGTCTTCCCGGCCGACTTCATCTGCGAGGCCATCGACCAGACCCGGGGCTGGTTCTACTCGCTGCTGGCCGTCAACACGCTGGTCCGGGGGGCGACGCCCTACCGCAACGTGCTGTGCCTCGGGCACATCGTCGACGCCGACGGTCGCAAGATGTCCAAGAGCGTGGGCAACGTCATCGACCCGTGGGAGATCCTCACCACCCGCGGGGCGGACCCCCTGCGCTGGTGGATGTTCTCGCAGGGCTCGCCGTGGACGCCGACCCGGGTCAGCTTCGAGGTCATCGACACCGCCATGCGGGACTCGTTGCTCACGCTGTGGAACACCTGGTCGTTCTTCACCACGTACGCGGCGCTGAACGACTTCGAGCCGTCCGATCCCGGGGTGCCCGCGCCGTCCGGCCGGTCCATGCTGGACCGCTGGATGCTGTCCCGGCTGCACGCCACCGTCGCGGTGGTCACCGGCTCCCTCGACGGGTACGAGCCGTATCCCGCGGCCACGGCCGTCGCCGAGCTCGTCGACGACATCTCCAACTGGTACGTGCGGCGCAGCCGCCGGCGCTTCTGGCGCACCGATCCGGGAGCCGACCCGTCCGACTCCCTCGGCGCCCAGGCCACCCTCCACGACGTGCTCGTGAACGTGGCGAAGCTCCTGGCCCCGATGACGCCGTTCCTGGCGGACCGGATGTGGCGTGACCTGACGGGCGCCGAGGAGTCCGACTCCGTCCACCTCGCCGACTGGCCGGCGGTGGACGCCGGGTTGGTGGACCCGCCCCTCGAGGAGGGCATGGCACTGGCCCGACGACTGTCGTCACTCGGCCGCGCCGCCCGGTCGGAGGCCGGCGTGAAGGTTCGCCAGCCGCTGGCCCGGGCGGTGGTCTACCTCCCACCGGACAGCCCCCTGCTTCCGCCGGGGGTCGTCGAGGACGAGCTGAACGTGGACCGGGTCGAGGTGACGGCCGAGCTGGGCGACGTGCTGGCCTACGAGCTCGTGCCGAACTTCAAGCTCCTCGGCCCGCGCATCGGCAAGCGCGTCCAGGAGCTGCGCACGGCCATGACCAGCGTCGACACGACCGCTGCGGCCGCCGAGCTGGCCGAGGGTCGGCCCATCACGGTCGAGCTGGCCGACGGGCCGGTCGAGCTGAGCGCCGACGAGGTGGAGCTGCGCGTCCGGGCCCAGCCGGGGTTCGCCGTGTCGCGCGACGGAGCCGAGGTGCTCGCCCTCGACCTCACCCTCGACGACGACCTGAGGCGCCGCGGCCTGGCCCGGGAGGTGGTCCGCAACGTCCAGGACCTGCGCAAGGAGACGGGCCTCGAGGTGTCCGACACCATCGTCCTGTACGCGGTCGGCATCGACGATCTGGCGCCCCTGTTCGACGTGATCGCCCGCGAGGTCCTGGCCGTGCGCGTCGAGACGTCGCCCCCACCCGGCGCCGGTCCCGGGACGGTCGTCACCCTCGACGACGGCGACACGTCCCGCCAGGTCACGATCTGGATCGAGAAGTCATGACCGGGACGGTTGTCCGGTGACGGGCCCCGGGGGGAGCCGCGGCGAGCCCTGCGTGCTGGCTGTCGACCTCGGCACGGGTGGCCCGAAGGTGGCCGTGGTGGCGGCCTCGGGTCGGATCGTCGCCCACGCCACCGAACCGGTCGCCCTCCACCTGCTCGACGGCGGGGGCGCCGAACAGGATCCCGACGAGTGGTGGTCGGCCATCCGCCGGGCCGCCGCCCGGGTCATGGGCACCGCCGGCGTGGACCCCGGTGACCTGGTCGGCGTGGGCTGCACGGCCCAGTGGTCGGGCACCGTGGCCGTCGACGACCGGGGCCGCGCCCTGATGCGGGCGGTGATCTGGATGGATTCGCGGGGCAACGCCGAGATCCGTCGCGTGGCCGGAGGCTCGGTCAACGTCCTCGGCTACGACCCGCGCAAGCTGATGCGATGGGTGCAGGTGACCGGTGGTGCGCCCGGGCTGTCGGGCAAGGACCCGGTGTCGCACATCCTCTTCATCCGCCAGACCTTCCCCGACGTCTATGCACGGACGGCCACGTTCCTGGAGCCCGTCGACTACCTCAACCTCCGCCTCACGGGGGCGGTCTCCGCCTCCTACGACTCGATCGCCGCCCACTGGGTGACCGACAACCGGGCCATCGACGCCGTGGCCTACGACGACAAGCTGCTCGAGTGGACGGGCCTCGACCGTGGCCGACTGCCCGACCTCGTGCCGCCCGGCTCGATCGTGGGTGAGGTGACGGACGGGGCCGCCGCCGACCTCGGGATCCCGTCCGGACTGCCGGTCGTGACCGGCACGGGGGACGTGCACTCGGCCGTGTTCGGGTCAGGTGCGGTGGCCGACTTCGCCACTCACCTCTACATCGGCACGTCCTCGTGGATCTCGGGGCACGTCCCGTTCAAGAAGACAGCCCCGACCTCCAACGTGGCGTCCATTCCGGCCGGTCTGGCCGGCCGCTATCTCATCGCCGACGAGCACGAGACGGCCGGGGCCTGCCTGACCTTCCTGCGTGACAACCTGGGCCTCGCTCCCGACTTCGAGTCGATGAACGCCATGGCCGCGCGTGCCCCGGTGGGGAGCGGACGTGTCCTGTTCACCCCGTGGCTGAACGGGGAGCGCTCGCCGGTCGACGACCACACCGTGCGCGGCGGATTCCACAACCTGTCCCTGGCGACCACGACCGACCAGATGGTCCGCTCCGTGTTCGAAGGGGTCGCCCTCAACTCGCGCTGGCTGCTCGAGGCGGTGGAGAAGTTCGCCGGCCGACGCCTCGACTCGATGGCCTTCGTGGGCGGCGGGGCCAACTCCGACCTCTGGTCCCAGATCCACGCCGACGTGCTCGGCCGGGAGATCCGCCAGGTGGCCGACCCGGT
>CAZULR010000329.1:0-3579 GCA_964621235.1 uncultured Acidimicrobiaceae bacterium | reverse complement strand
ACCGACGAGTTCGTCGACGACGGGTCGGGGGCGGTGGCCGGCCTGCGGGGCCACGAGGTCGAGCTGACCACCGGCCCCGACGGGCGACCGTCGTTCGACGCCGTGCCCGGCAGTGAGTTCGAACTCCCCTGCCAGCTGGTACTGCTGGCCATGGGATTCCTCGGGACCGAGCCGGACGGGGTCGTCGCCGACCTCGGTCTGGAGCTCGACGCCCGGGGGAGCGTGGCCGCCGACGACCAGTGGGCGACCAACGTCGACAACGTCTTCGTGTGCGGCGACATGACCCGGGGCCAGAGCCTCATCGTCTGGGCGATCGCCGAGGGCCGGTCGGCCGCCGCCGCTGTGGACCGCCATCTGATGGGCACCACCGAGCTGCCGGCACCGCTGCGTCCGGGGCAGGTGGCACTGCGGTAGCGGAGAGCCGCCGGTCGCCGGGTGGGCGCGGCGGCGGTCCGGCACGCGTCGGGTCATGATGGAGGGCGTGGACGTCCGCCGGGCCGGACCCGACGACCTCGAGCTGGTGGCCGACACGCTGGCGCTGGCCTTCTCGGCCGACCCCGCCTGGACCTGGGTGTTCGACGACCCCGCCCACTGCACCGCGCAGCTGCGCTCGGTGTGGGGCCTCCTCCTGCGGGCCTCGGTCGACCACGGCTGGATCTGGACGACACCGGGTGCCGGTGCCGTGACCCAGTGGGTGCCGCCGGGGGTGGCCGAGCTGACCCCGGACGGGGTACGGGCCATGGGCCGGCTCATGGACGAGCTCCTGGGTCCGGAGGTGGGGCGGGCCACCGCACTCTTCGAGCGCTTCGACGCGGCCCGGCCGACGTCTCCGGACCACTACTACCTCAGCCTGTTCGGCACGCGGCCGGAGGCGCGCGGCCAGGGGCTCGGCATGGCCCTTCTGGCCGACAACCTGGCCCGGGTCGATGCCGACGGGATGCCGGCGTACCTCGAGTCGACCAATCCGGTGAACCTGGCGCGCTACCGGTCCGTCGGCTTCGTCGACGCCGACCGGTTCGCCCTCCCCGACGGGGGACCGGTGGTCACGACCATGTGGCGGGAGCCCCGGCCGTTGTTGCGCCGGTGAACTCGGCCCTGCGCGCGGCCCGGGAAATGGAAAGTGTCCCTGGCTAGGGTGGGTGACCATGGGTCAACGGGGGACGATGCTTTCGGCGAGGATCGACGCACTCCGGCATGGACTGGCGAAGCGGATCGGCGTCGACGAGTACGTGCGGTCTCGCCTGAGAAGCATCACGCAACAGACCGATGCGACGATCGCCACCGCGAGTCAGGGGACCCAGATCCTGCTGGCGATGGCCTATCAGGACCGTGTCGAACGTGGCGCGCCCCTGCCGCCCCTCGACGAGGTGGAGTTCAAGGTGTATTCGCAGAACAGCGAGGACGGCATCCTCCTGTTCCTCTTCTCGGTCCTCGGATCGCCGACGAAGAAGATCGTGGAGATCTGCGCCGGTGACGGGATCGAGTGCAACGCGGCGAACCTGATCGTCAACCGCGGATGGCGGGGGCTCCTCTTCGACGGGGACGACCACAACATCGCCGCCGGCCAGGAGTTCTACCGATCGGGCAGCAACACGTTCTGGTACCCGCCGAAGCTGGTCCAGGCGTGGATGACCCGGGAAAACGTGAACGATCTGGTGGCCGAGCACGGGTTCGCCGGGGAGATCGACCTCCTCTCGCTGGACCTCGACGGGATCGACTACTGGATCTGGAAGGCCCTCGAGTGCATCCAGGCCCGGGTGGTGGTCGCCGAGTACAACTGGACGTGGGGTCCTGACGAGTCGAAGACCGTTCCCTACGATCCGAGCTTCTCCCTGCCGCCCCAGGAGGGTCGGTCCTATGCCGACAACATCCACTTCGGCTCCTCGCTCAACGCCCTGGTGGGGCTGGGCCGGGAGAAGGGCTACCGGCTGGTCGGATGCCAGCACTGGGGGTTCAACGCGTTCTTCGTGAAGGACGGCATCGGTGAAGACCTGCTCCCCGAGGTGACCACCGCATCCTGCTTCGACACACCGGTCATGCGAAGCCGCTGGCGCCCCGAGTTCATCGAGGACCATCAGTCGAACGAGTGGGTATCCGTCTGACGGACGCCGTCCGGTCGCCACGCGGACGGCACCGGCCACCCGGGACCCACCACGACGTGCCGTCGTTGGCCACGGCGCCGGTCGATCCCGACGCAGCAGCGCCGACCGGCCACCCTCGGTGACCGTTCGGGCGCCGGGGTGCATGGATGGGACTTTGGACCCTGGAGGCCGGGGTCCGCCCGGATCAAGACTCCTGGCAACTGCGGAATGACGGCGGTACGCCGAAGGGGGCATCCATGGCCATCGTGAGTCCGGACGAGCAGGGCGCCGGAACAGAAGTCGAGCCGGGGGCGTGCCTCGACCTCGACGCACTCGAGCGACGACTCCCCGAACTCCGGGAGCGCTACCGCGAGGCACCGCCGTTCCCGCACATCGCCATCGACGACTTCCTTCGGCCCGACGTGGCCCACGAGGCGGTACTCGAGGTGCCGCCCGTCGACCGGGAGCACTGGATCAACTACGTCCATGCCAACGAGCGCAAGTTCGGGAACACGGAACCCTCGACGTGGGGCCCCGCCCTGCAGGCGATCTTCCACGAGCTCACCTCGCCCCGCTTCCTCGAGTTCCTCAGCGGGCTGACCGGGATCGAGGGACTGATCGCCGATCCGGGCCTCGAGGGTGGGGGGCTGCACCAGACGCGTGCCGGTGGCTTCCTCAACATCCATGCCGACTTCACCGTGCACCCCTACCACCAGCACTGGCACCGACGGGCGAACCTGCTCGTGTACCTGAACGAGGAATGGCCCGCCGCCTACGGCGGTGACCTCGAGCTGTGGAGCCGCGACATGACGACGCGGGTCGAGGTCGTGGCCCCGGTCGCCAACCGGGCCGTGATCTTCACCACCGGCGCCGACACCTGGCACGGCCACCCCGACCCACTGCGATGCCCGGCCGACCGGGCCCGTCAGTCGCTCGCCCTCTACTACTACACCGTCGAGGAGAAGCCGATGGCCCGCTCCACCGAGTACCGGGCACGACCCGGCGACGGCCCCAAGGCGATCCTCATCTACCTCGACAAGGAGCTGGTCCGGGCCTACTACTGGATCAAGCGTCGGGCGGGCCTCTCCGACGAGCGCTCCAGCCGGCTGCTCGGTCGATTCGGGCGCAAGCGGTCGAGCGGATGAGCGCCCGGGTGATGGCGCGACCGACCGGCCGTCCGGTCGACTGACGGGCCGGGGCCGACACGCTGGTGCCGTGGGGCCGTCGGCGCACCGGCACGGGTCAGCCGGGGCGGGTGGCACCCACCAGGCCCGTCCAGTCGGCTGCCTCCACCCGCACCACCGCACCGGTGTGGGGGGCGTCCACCATCAGCCCGTCGCCGATGTAGAGGCCGACGTGGTCGACGGCGGTCGCATCCGAGCCGAAGAACACCAGATCGCCGGGCTGCACCGTGGACCCGGTGGCCGCCGGCCCGGCGTCGAACTGGTCCTGGGCCACCCGGGGGAGCGCCACCCCGGCGTGGGCGTAGGCCGCCTGG
>CAZULR010000328.1:0-3587 GCA_964621235.1 uncultured Acidimicrobiaceae bacterium | reverse complement strand
CCGGGACGCCGGACCGCCGGGATCCCGGCCCGACGCGATCAGGCCCGTCACGCACGAGTCGAGCGTGACGGGCCTGTCGGGATCCGGGATGGAGACCTGCCCGACTGTGGGGGGGGGAGGAGGTCGGACGGCGTCGACATTCCGGAGGCCTTGGCGTGGCGGACTCTCAGCTCAACGAGGTCCCTATGCGCTGTTGGTCGTGCTGCCCGACCGGGCGCCGCTCGACGAGGATGACGGAGGGGTCCCACCCCAACCACCCGGTCGGAAGTCGCCCGACGATCCACCGGGGTGGAAGGCCCCGGAGGGAGCGCCACCCGGACCACCGATCCCGACCGACGTGGCGGTCACGGTGTTGGACGTGTCCGTTCCGAAGACGACCACCTGGGAGCCGACGGTCACGTTCGCGAGGGAGGCCGAAGCCTTGCCGAACTCCTGGTAGGTGGTGGACCGGCTCACGTCAACCGTCACCGCCGTGCCGTCATGGGTCGCCAGGGTGAAGGTGTCCGATCCCACGGTCTTGACGGTGCCGAACGCCGCCGGCCGGGTACCGCCCAACCCACCGGGCCCACCGGGCCCACCGGGTCCACCGGGTCCGCCGTGGCCGTCCGGGCCGCCGATGGCCACCTTGGTGGCGGTCACCGTGTTGGAGGCGTCCGTGCCGAAGACGGCCACGTGGTCACCGACCTTGAGGGTCGAGAAGGTCGGCGAGCTCACCGACGGGTCCAGGTACGTGGTCGATGAGCCCACATCGACGGTCACCGTGGCGCCGTCGTGGGTCGTCAGGGTGAAGGTGTCCGATCCCACGGTCTTGACGGTACCGAACGCCGCCGGCGGGGTGCCGCTGAACCCACCGGGTTGACCGGAGTGGCCGGGGGTGGCGGACGTCGGGGTCGAGGTGCCGGTCGCGGCACCGGCGACCGAACCGCCCGCCACCGCCAGCCCGAGTGCGCACGCCGCGGCGGTCGTCACCCAGACGCCACGTCGGCGTTTGCGGAGGACGGCGAAGGGGTCATCAGATGCCGGCTCCGGGCCGGACTCCTCGTGTGGACTGGGATTCATGGGGATCTCCTCGTGGGTTTCGTCCGATTCGACAAGACGAGCATGGGGCCGCAACATGTGACCATCCTGTGATTCAGGTCAGCTGCCCCTGGTAATGCCGTTCCGCGACCAGAGGTCCCGCCGGTCAGCAGCTGGTCAGGGGCGGCCCTGAGTGGGCCCAGCGGTAGCGGCGGATGGCGATCACCGACCGGTCCTGTGATATCCCCGATCGGCCGGGGCGGGAGTCGGTGCACCGGTTGCGAAATCGCGCGGCCAGCTCAGGTGGACCAGCACACGACACGGCTGCGGTGGCCGAACCGTCCGGGAACGCACCGGCGTGCTCCACTACGAGCTGGCCCCGGCTGCCCACGGACACCGGAAGCGGCTTGAGGTGGCACCCCCTGGCGACTCAGTTCCGAGCCCGGAGGAACAGAAGTGGACGGCTCCCCCGCTGCCGCATCACAGCGAATCGTGACGTCGCAGCCAGATCAGCGCACCCCAGCCCCAGAGCGGCGGCAGATACGTCGTGGCCAGTCGGAAGATCACCGTCGCGCTGATCGCCAGCTCCTGCTCCACACCGAGCAGTGTCAGCCCGAAGATGTAGCACGACTCCATGATGCCGATGCCGCCAGGCACAGGAGCGAGTCCGCCGACCAGGCTCGTCAGCGTGCACACCACGACCAGCCCGCCCAATGGTGCATGCGCATCCACGCTCTTCAGGGCCAGACTCAACCCGATGGCGAAGAGCGCCTGAGAGGCAGCCGCGCCACCGACGATCCGAACGGTCTTCCTCGGGCTCCGGATCACGACCCGGAAGTTGTGCCACGCGGGGGCGAAGCGATCCTTTGCGCGCGAGCGGACGATCGCACGGACCCGTGGGATAGCAAAGAGGACGGCGGAGAGGACACCGATCCCGGCGATGATGATCAGGGCCACTTGGAGCTTCTGTTGCCCGGATCCGTTGGGTCCAGCTTCGTGATAGGCGAACTCAGGTCGAACGGCGACGAAGAAGACGACCAGGATCACGAGCTGCACCAGGAAGCCCGAGACGCTGTAGATGAGGCCGGAGCTCACGGCAGTCGGAGGATCGAGTCCCCGGCGACGGTTGAAGCGGATGACCGTTGCGGTGTTGGCGACGGTCCCACCGATGAGGCCGGTGAATGCGAGGGCAAACCGCAACATCGAGAGTGGACCAATCGGGACCTCGATCGGCAAGGTGCCCGAGATCGCAATGGCCTCGGTGACGTTGGTGAGTTGGGTGGCCAGTAGTGCGAGGGCCGCCCAACCCCAGGCGGCGGTCTTGATCGTGTCGAAGATCCCCTGGAGGCCGACGAGCTGCTCGACGAGCAGCCACAGACCGAAGAAGGTTCCGACGGCCATGAAGACATTCGGAAGGCGAACCTTCGACGCCTGCCAGAGCTTCGACGGCCAGGTGCGTTCCTCCTCGGCGGATTCGACTCTCGGCGTCTCCGTCAAGAGCTAGCTCCGGACGTCGCCGTGCCACTTGGGCAAGCCGAGTAGCTGGGGTCGCTCGGCCACCCATACGTCCTGGTCGTCGCCGATCTCTGCGGTGATCAGGGCCTCGAGCTTGTCCGAGTACTCCTCCACCAGTGCCCGTTGCTGTGGGTCCGCCGCGAGATTGGTGAGTTCGGTCGGGTCGCTCACCCGGTCGTAGAGCACGACGTCGTTGTTGGCGAACAGATCATCGGTGCTCTTCGGGCGGTTGGGGTGCAGGGGCGAGAAGTACCGTCCAAAGCTGTATCGCTGGTCGAAGAAGGCGCGCAGGAAGCCGCGCTTCTCGAAGTCGGGGCGCAGCTCCCCGGAGAGAAGCCGGTCCCCGACGTCGGGGTCGGCGAAGTGCGACCAGAACTCGGCGTCGATGTTCACGACCGCCTCGACGCCGGCGAGCACACCGTCTCGGACTTCCCCGCCTTCCAGGGCGGGGGCGAGGGAGTGACCACCGAGGCCGTAGTGGCTGATGGACTCGTCCGTCACCCCGGCGAAGTCGAGCAGGGTGGGTGCGAGATCCACGCCGGAGGACAGTGCGGCGATCTCGTTGCCACCGACGACGTCGGGATGGGCGATGACCAGTGGGACATGGAAGTTCTCGTCGTAGACGAGGTTGCCCTTCTGGCGCAGACCGTGCGATCCGGCCATCTCGCCGTGATCGGCCGTGAACACGACGATCGTCCGGTCGGCCTCTCCCGATGCGACGAGCGCGTCGAGCACGGTGCCCACCGACCGATCCACGTCACGGATGCAGTTCAGATAGAAGTTCAGGCCGTCCCGCCAGCGATCGTCGCCTCCCACAGGACCGAACGCGATGTCCAGCATCTCTGCGTACTCACGCACCGCCGGTGCAGCCCCACGCAGGTCGTCGTTTACGCTGCCGGGCAGCTCGAAGTCCCAACGACGCTGGTAGGTCGGGATCTCGGCGGGCGGCATCGTCACCACCGCGTGCGCCAGGTTCTCGGGCAGGTGCACCGCCGGTCGGCCGCCGTAGTCGAAGCTCATGATGTCGTGCGGATTCACGAAGTTCACGGCCATGA
>CAZULR010000327.1:0-3603 GCA_964621235.1 uncultured Acidimicrobiaceae bacterium | reverse complement strand
CCGCCGTAGTCGAAGCTCATGATGTCGTGCGGATTCACGAAGTTCACGGCCATGAACCATGACTGATCCTCGGAGACCGCGGGAGCTCGGTCGCGGAGCCACTTGACCGCCTGGCCGGCGATCACCGGATCGACGCGCAGGCCCGCCCACGCCCCTCCGTCGATATCGCCCCAGTCGTTCCACTCCGAGAACCCGTAGGGCTCGAGATCGTCGACCGTCGACCGAGGCTGTTCCGGATCCAGGTAGGCCTTCGAGAGATGCCATTTTCCCTGGTAGGTGGTGTAGTAGCCCGCCGATCGCAGCATCGTTCCGATCGTTCCGAGGTTCGGGTCGAGGGGTCGCACGTAGGGCATGTTGTCGTTGTCGTAGATCTCGGTCACCGGCATGTGCCGACCCGTGTAGATGACCGAGCGTGACGAACTGCACATCGTGGCGGCGGCATAATTGCTGGTGAACGAGACGCCCATCGAACGCAGTCGGTCTCGGGCCGGCAGTTCGAATCCGGCGGGACGTGGCAGGTTGAACCGCTCCTCGTCGGTGACGATCATCAGGATGTTGGGTCGGCGAGACATGGAACCCCTTTCGTATGGGGACCGAAGGTACATCCAACGTCGAACCCATGTCGGGCATCCGCGTCCCACACCTGGCGTGCAGATCCCAGTCCGTTGGCGTGGCGACTGACCCGACCCTGACGGAGGTCGCTCGTGACGGGGCCGGACCGTGCGAATACGGCAACGTCCCACCACGAGGACGTCGACCGGGCCCTCGAGCGCTTCGAAGTCCCTGCCATGTCGGGAGTGGAGCGGAAGGCGCTGGGACGCGGCACTCACCGCGACGAGAAGACGACTGCTCGTGCTCCTCGAGCCTGGCGTCCGGCGCCGGCGCCGGCCGCATGAATTCGAGTGGGGCCCGCGCCACATCGGCATCGAAGCCGAGCGGCTCGAACACGGCTTCGGCTCGTTGGAGTGGGCCTTGTCGACGTCCACGCTCGACGGACAGGTGATCCCGGGTGATCGCCGTCATGCCGTCCCCGGCTACTCACCGGTCGTACCGTCAATCAGCTCTCGGAGCACGTCCAAGTGGCCCACGTGGCGAGCAGTCTCCTGCAGGACGTCGACTACCAGCCGCCCGATCACGACGGGTTGGCCGTAGGCCTCGGTGGCGACCGTCCAGTCGGCTCGAGCCAACGTGTCGCGCGACG
This sequence comes from uncultured Acidimicrobiaceae bacterium, assembly GCA_964621235.1. Taxonomy (GTDB): domain Bacteria; phylum Actinomycetota; class Acidimicrobiia; order Acidimicrobiales; family RAAP-2; genus Bog-756. Next base: position 2,402 of record CAZULR010000327.1, on the reverse strand, counting down.
TGGCCCACTCCGCATCGAAGGCTGCGACTACGTCCGCCACCGTTTCGTCGGGGCCAATCCGGAAATCGGCGGCCGTGTCCTCGTGACTCCACAGGAGCGGGAGGTCGGCCCGGCCGACGTGGATCTGGAAGTGCTGGCGCTGCACGGCGGTCAGGTGCTTGACGATGCCGAGGGCGGACACCGAGGGAGAGGTCTCGAGGGGCGCATGGCGGGCCTGTTCCTCGGTGAGAGTGGACACCTTGTTGACGGCGGTGGCGTGGAGGAACTCGAGAAACGCCACCACGGCATCCTCAGTTCCGAGGGAGGAGTCGGGCCACCGTCGTTCGCGTGGCAGATCGGCGGTCATGGACGGAGGTTATGGCCTGAGCGGAATCGGCACCTGTCTGTCATCGGTGACACTCCGACCGTGATGCGGACCGAGGACTGTCATCCGTCGAGGCCGAGTCGATCAAGGACGCCACTGGGCGACGTGGTGGGCGGCACCACCAGACGCCATGGCGAGGTCGAATCCGAGACTCGCCACGTCGATCCCTTCGGGAACGGGTATCGCCAAGCAGCCGCTCGCCTGGCTACCCGCCGCGAGACCGAGTCCATCCGTGAACGCGTACGGACAGTCGGCCACTCCCATCGCAAAGCCAATCTGCGGAAGGATCGAGGACATCTGGAATCCCTCACCTGGGCCTTGGCCGTTCACCACCACGCTGAGCGTGGCAGCTCCCGGTCCCGACGCAGAAGCGAACGCTATGCCCTCCTGACCGGTGTTGGCCATGGCAACGTCTACACCGATCCACTGGACGGTCGCCGGAGCGTGCGTGAACCGCAATGCCTGCCCCAGGTCGAATCCCGGAGCCTCACTGACAGGGGCTACGCCCGTCCAGATCCGAGAGATCGTGATCGTGATCTGCCTGACTTCATCTGGAATCGATGCATCGGTGAGGGTCGCACTGGCGCCAAGCGCCATGGGAGCCGGGATCGTCGTAGAGGTGGTCGTCGTCGGTGCACAGGGAGCCGTGGCCGTGGTGTAGGTCTCCGCTCCCCCGGTTCCCACGTAGTGCCCAGGGTCGCTGCTGCAGACTGGGAGGGCGGCCGTGGAGGGATGCACGGTCGTCGAACAGCCTGACGTTGCTCCGATCACGAGGACCAGAAGACCAACCACGGCTGGACGAAGCAGGGGGACACCCCGCAGGTGACCCGGACGCGCCGCGTTGCTCATGACCCAGTGACGGAGCCGAACTGTCTCCTCCTGACCCGGTAGCGTTCGGGGCGAAGGGGATGTCCGGATCGCTGCATACTGCTGCTGACACGATGCCATCACGGGGTCGCCAGGCCGCACGCACCCGGCACCAGCATGAAGTCGACCACGACATCTCCCCTCTGGGTCGTCGAGCCCCAGATGTCGAACCAATCCAGAGCGTAGCCATCCATGCGAGTCGACCTACCAGAGTGGGTCACCGACCCGGTATGCAGAGGCCTTCCGTCGGCAGCGACTCTTCAGCTCGGGAAATCATGGGGCCTGGGGGTGGATCGTCTCACCTCGGCCCAGCATCTCGACGAACTGGTCGATGCGCCTGCTGCGGGTTTCGGGCTTCTTGGCGTTTCCGATCCGGTAGAGGATGGCATACCGATTCGCACTCGAGAGCGTCTCGAACATCTCCCGTGCGCGGGGATTGGCCCGCAGGGCGGTCGTGAGATCGTCCGGCACCTCCATGCCGGCCTGCCCGGCGTAGGCGGCTTCCCAGCGACCGTCCTCTTTCGCCAGGCGCACCTGTCCTTCACCGGATGGATGCATCCGGCCGGTGGCGATCAGCCGCTCGGCGATGGCGGCGTTCCGTCGAGACCACGGACTGCGCGCCGTTCGAGGCGTGAAACGTCGTCGGAACGTAGCGGTGTCGCGACGCCCGAGTTGTCCATCGATCCAGCCGAAGCAGATCGCCTCGTCAAGCGCTTCGTCGTACGAGACGCTTGTGGGATCGACTGTCCCCTTCTTGGCAAGTACCAGCCAGACACCCGGTGACTGGGCGTGGTTGGCGCTCAACCATGTTCGCCATTCTCCGGCATCCCCGACCAGCAGCTCTGGGAGGTCCACGGCCTTCACCGTCCTCCCACGGTGTTGTCGCGGGGCAGGCAGCCACCGCCAGCTCCCGGGGGGCCGGGCTGGCAGACCCGCACCGTTGCCACGGGCCTGGTTCGGTCGCCGGACGGGCCGGTGCCCGCGCGTCGAGTTACCCGTACTGGTGTTCCCACACCCGCCCCGGCCCACATCCCCCCGGCACCATCCCGTCGACGTGCCCCCGACCGGTGCTCCGGTTGGCTCACTGGCCGGTCAGTGCCGACACCACCGGCCCCAACGTCTCCCAGGCGTCGGACTCGATCGACCAGTACGAGATCCCGTACTCCTCACG
>CAZULR010000326.1:0-3611 GCA_964621235.1 uncultured Acidimicrobiaceae bacterium | reverse complement strand
TCGCCGTCTTCGCCAGCGCCCTGGTCTGGTACGCGCTGCGGGTCGGGATCCACCGCGAGTACCTGACCGTGTGGCTGCCGGCCACATTGGTGGCCGGCCTCGGCATCGGTCTCACGTTCCCGGTGCTGAGTGCGGCGGCGGTGTCCGACCTGCACCCCGAGCGGTTCGCCGTCGGGAGCGCGGTGAACCAGACGGCGCGTCAGGTCGGCGGTGCCCTCGGGGTGGCGTGCCTCGTGGTGCTCCTCGGGACGCCGGACACGCCGGTAGAGGCCCTCGACGACTTCCATCACCTGTGGTGGTACGCGGCGTCCATGGCGGTGGCGTCCGGACTGGTCTGCGTGCTCCTCGGCGCGAGGCGGGTGACGACGGCACCCGTCGAGGTGGAGGCGTCGGGCGTGTCGGCCGGAGCCGTGGCGGGACAGGCGGCGTGAGCCGTGGACGGGCTTTGATGCTCACCCGGTGGATCCGTGGTCCCAAGTAGCGTGACGGACGAGGCGTACGCCGGATCCACGGCGCTGCCCGTCCCGCCCACGTAGCTCAGGGGATAGAGCGTCGGTTTCCTAAACCGTGCGTCGCAGGTTCGAATCCTGCCGTGGGCGCGTTTTCTGACGGAGGGAGGATGGGTGACAAAGGGGTCTGGAACCCACCCCCCACCTCTGTGCTCAACGCACCCGTGTCGCCCAGGTTCGAAAATGTGTCGCCATCGCTCAACCAGGAGTCGTGGCGCCCACAGCGACGCACTGAGGATTGATCCCAAGAACGTGCAGCTGACAGACTCCGATCGCTGCGCCGATCCTTCTTCGCTCGGAGGGGCATTGACTCCATCAGCGGGGCCATCCGATCGTCTCCGCCGTCAGCCATCGTCTGATCTAATGGCCGACAGTTCTGCAATCTGCACTCTCGCCGCCACCACAAGTTCCTCATTCGTGTGTGCGTGGCCTCCCAACCCCCAGCCGCCCTCAACGGCCTCGGTCAGCAGGACCCAGGTCCTCTCCGAGAGTGAGACGTCTCCAGCTGCCGTGGCTACCAGTGCGGTGAATTGCCTCACCACGGCGAGCTGCTTCTCGCGGTCGAGAGCTCCGGCATTGGTCAGGACCTGGACCCGAACGTAATTGCCGTCGCCATCCACGTTGGCGATAACCGGACCGTCCATCTCGTGAATGAATCCGGCAGTGTTCTGTCGGAACATCGGGATGTCGGGAACCCCCTCGATATTCATGAGCGTCCGTGCCAAATCCGAAGCCAGTTGATGGGGGTCCCGAAACGTCCCTGCGGCGGCGTAGACGTCGATCATGGGCATAGGTGCTCCTTAGTATGTATGTAGGTCTACATAGTACTACCACGACTACGATCGCATGGATAGTTGGGGTCCGAGGCACTTTTCATGGATGAACCGGAAAACAGATCCACCAGGGGCGGTAGAGCTCCACGGGGCGCTGTCCGAGCACGGATGGTGGAAGGGACGGTACGTCTACTGGCGACCAGGGGAGTCGAGGGGACATCATTCGCAGAGGTGCTGGAGGCCACCGGTTCGCCTCGTGGATCCGTCTATCACCACTTTCCCGGCGGGAAAACCGAACTGCTCAGCGCCGCCTTGGATTTGGCCAGCGAACGAGGTCGGACAGCGATGGAAGCCACCCGCGGTCAGCCGGCGTTGGTCGTCGTCGAGCGCTTTCTCGATCTCTGGCGAAGTCTCTTGGACCGGTCCGACCTCACCGCTGGATGCGCTGTCGTCGCGGTGACGGTCGGAACGAACGATGCCGATCTACTCGACCGTGCCGGTGCCATATTTCGAATCTGGACGGAGCTGCTCGCCGACCTCTGCGCGGTCGGCGGCATGGATTCGGATTCAGCAGATCTACTAGCGGTCACCGTCATTGCAGCCACGGAGGGCGTGGTCGCCCTGTGCCGAGCTGAACGCAGTATGAAACCCTTCGAGAAGATTCACACCGTTCTGGTCTCCCTGGTCAATAGCTATGGCCAAATGACACCTTAGGAATTCTGGGGGCTCCGTTGTTTGATCGGCAGTTCTCGAGGTGGGTCGTGGGATGGCCCATCGGCGCCAACCGTGATCCTTAGCGTTTACTTGCACCGGGTCATTTGCGTCATCCCGAGCATGCTTCGGTCGACGTGATGGCTGCCCGGTCCGAGGGGCAATTAGACCGATGGACGATTCCCTGTCACGCTCATCCTTGCTGAGTCCCGCCTACTCGATGGCCCTCGGGTTCCAACATGCGGGGAGATGACTCGTTGATTTCTCGCTCGAGGAGAGTCATCGCTTTCTCCGCACTGATGGTGCCCGCATGCCAGGCAATGTGAAGCTGAACGAGAGGCAGTGCGGCGTGGCGTGGTCGCCCATCGCGCTAGCCGGCGAGTGTGGCCACGGCCTCCGCGAACAGCCGGCCGTGGAGGTCGACGTCGTCGGTGGTGGTTTCCGGGCACATAAGCACCATGTTGTGGAACGGAGTGATGAGCACGCCCCGGTTCGACAGGTAGAGGTGCAGGTACTCGTCGAGCTCCGGATCGTCGGCGGCATCGGACGCCGTGCCGTTCCTCGGGGCCGGCGAACAGAACCGGTACTCGGCCCGGGCCCCGAGGCGCGTGATCGTCCACGGCATCCCGTGGCGGGTGATGGTGGCCTCGGCCTGCCCCACCAGCCGGACGGCCAGCTCGTCCATCCGAGCGAAGGCCTCGTCGGTCAGCACGTCGCCCAGGCAGGCCCGGGCCGCGGCCATCGACAGGGCGTTGCCGGCCAGGGTGCCGCCGATCCCGCCGACGTCCTCGATGTCGGCCTGCTCGTCGTCGACCAGGGCCAGGATGCGATTCGCCAGGTCGTTCGCCAGACCGAACGCACCGATCGGGATGCCTCCGGCGATCGCCTTGCCCAGGGTGACGATGTCCGGCTGCAGCCCCCAGGCTGCGGTGGCGCCACCGGGACCCGCCGACAGCGTGTGGGTCTCGTCGATCATCAACAGCGTCCCCGTCTCGTCGCAGAGCGCGCGCAGGCCGGCGTGGAAGCCGTCCTCGGGGGCGACGATGCCGATGTTGGTGAGCGCCGGCTCGGTCAGGACGGCGGCGATGTCGCCCGCCCGGAGCGCACGCCCCGCCGCGTCGAGGTCGTTGAACTCGACGGCCACCGTGGTCTCGGACGGGTCGACCGCCGGGGCCACGTTGCCCGGACGTGACTGGGTGGTGCCGTCCGGACCCGCCACGACGAACGTCTCATCGACGCTGCCGTGGTAGCAGTAGGAGAAGACCAGGACCTTCGGTCGACCGGTGGCCAGCCGGGCGAGCCGCAGCGCCCAGCGGTTGGCGTCGGTGGCGCTCAGGGCGAACGACCACTGGCCGAGTCCGAAGCGACGGGTCAGTTCGGCGGCGACCCACTCGGCGTCCTCGCTCGGAAGCATCGCCGTGATCCCACCGAGTTCCTCGACCCGTCGACGGATCGCGTCGACCACCGGGACCGGCGAGTGGCCGGCCATGGCGCCGGTGTCGCCCAGTGCGAAGTCGACGTAGGTGTGCCCGTCCACGTCGGTCACCCGCGCGCCGCGTGCGCCGGCCAGGGCCAACGGGAAGCGTCCCGCCCAGTTGGCCATCCAGGTCATGGGCAC
>CAZULR010000325.1:0-3614 GCA_964621235.1 uncultured Acidimicrobiaceae bacterium | reverse complement strand
GCCTCCGCTGGTGGTGGTGCGCCGGGCGCGTGGACGGGATCGGACCCGTTCTACCGGGATCGGCCGGTCGGTCACGCGGATGCCCCCGCCGGCGGCGGAGCGGTCAATCGGCGGCTTCGGGCCGCAGCATGGGGAAGAGGATCACGTCGCGGATGGCATCGACCTCGGCCAACAGCATGATCAACCGGTCGATGCCGATACCGATGCCGGCCGTGGGCGGCAGCCCGTACTGCAGGCTGCGGACGTAGGCCTGTTCCGCGGGGTGGGCCTCGATGTCCCCCGGGCCTTGGCCGCGGCCGACACCTCGAACCGCTCGGCCTGCTCCTCGGGGATGTTGAGCTCGGAGTAGCCGTTGGCGAACTCGCGTCCGACCATGCACAGCTCGAACCAGTCGGCCATCGTGGGGTCGTCCGCCGTGTGGCGGGCCAGGGGCGATACCTCGATGGGGAACCCGACCAGGAGGACCGGGTCAGGAGCTCGGGCATGAGAACCTGGTCGTAGAGCTCGAACACGAGCTTGCCCGGGCCCCATTCGGGCAGCGGGGTGACGCCGCGCTGCTCGCACACCGCCCGCAAGTCGTCCACGTCGTCGGTCGGATGGACCCGTCCGTCGAGGCGCTCCTCGAGCACATCGAGCAGTTGCCGTCGGGGCCACGGCGGAGTCAGGTCGATCTCCGTGTCGCCGAAGTGGACCGTGAACCGGCCGATCGACTCGCGGGCGGCGGCCACCACCAGTGCCTCGGTCAGGTCCATGGCGTCATTCGCGCCACCGAACGCCCGGAAGGCCTCGAGCGCGGTGAACTCCCGACTGTGGCGGGTGCTCACGCCCTCGTTCCGGAAGTTGCGGGCGATCTCGAAGACGCGCTCGTACCCACCGACCACCAGGCGCTTGAGGTAGAGCTCGGGGGCCATCCGCAGGCTCTGCTGGATGTCCAGTGCGTTGGGGTGGCTGCGAAACGGGCGGGCGATGGCCCCGCCGGCCTGCGGCTGCCGGATCGGGGTCTCGACCTCGACGAAGTGCTCCGACTCCAGGAGTCGCCGCATGGCGGCGATGGCCATGCAGCGGACGTCGAACACGCGCCGACTGTCGGGGTTGACCAGGAGGTCGACCTCGCGCTGACGGTAGCGGGTGTCGGTCTCGGTCAGTCCGTGCCACTTGTCGGGCAGCGGGCGCAGCGACTTGGACACGAGGGTGAGACGGGTGACGTCCACCGACAGCTCACCCAGTCGGGAGGTGATGACTTCACCCTCGGCACCCACCCAGTCGCCGAGGTCGACTGTGTCGAGGACGGCCGTGGCGTCCTCCCCCGGCGTCGCCGCCTGCAGGAGGAGCTGGATCGAACCCGAGGTGTCGGTCTGGGTGGCGAACGACAGCTTGCCGTGACATCGCACGACGGTCACCCGTCCGGCCAGCCGCACCTCGTCGCCGGTGCGACTGTCCGGCTCGAGATCAGCGTGTCGCCCATGGAGGTCATCCGCCAGGACCGTGCGGTCGAACCGCGGGGGATACGGGTCGATCCCCCGGCGCGCCAGCTCCTCGCGCTTCTTGCGCCGCTCGCCGATCAGGGCGTCGAGGGCGGGTGCCGTCACCTCGTCGGGTGACGGCTGGCTCTCGTTGGTCACGGCGCGGTCCGCTTTTTGGGGGTCCCGGGGCGGGGGCGAGCCCTCGTCGGAGCCGCCATCCTAGGAGAACGGTCCCGGGGGATCCGCCCCGCGGCGACGGGTGTGGGCTCCCGTGTCTTATGCCGCGGGCGCGCCCCTAGCTCAACGGTGGAGCACCGGATCCTTCATCTAGAGCTAGAGGGTGGGTGGTTCGAGTCCCTCGGGGCGCACGACAGCGGAGCCGGACCATCACCGGGACGACGCCGGCCAGTGCCGGCGACCGGTCGGCGGATTCTGGCGGCCCCCAGAACCCGTCCGCTCAGAATGGTACGTTCGGCCGATGCCCGTGACGCGGCGCCAATTCCTGGGCGGAGCCCTCGTCGGTGCGGCACTCGCGCTGGAGGGATGCAGCAGCTCGTCCGGCTCCGTCCCGTCCACGGCCGCCCCGCTCACCCCCAGGCTCCGCCAGCCCGGGTCGCTTCCGTTTCCCGGGCGACCGGTCGGCAGCGACCAGGTGCCGGAGATCGAGCACATCGTCGTCGTCATGATGGAGAACCACTCCTTCGACAACGTGCTGGGGATGATCGGCCGCGGCGACGGATTCACCGTCGACGGGCACGGCGTGCCGACGGCGACCAACCCCGACGGGCACGGCGACCTGGTGCACGCCTTCCACATGCCCACCGAGTGCCAGACCCGGGGGATCGGGAACGACTGGAAGGTGACCCACGAGGCCTACGCCAACGGTCGACTCGACGGGTTCGTCACCAGCACCACGGCCGAGGCCATGGGCTACCTGACCAAGGAGGACCTCCCGTTCACCTGCGGGATGGCGTCCACCTTCCCCATCGCCGATCGCTACTTCTGCTCCGTGATGGCCCAGACGGACCCCAACCGTCGCTATCTCATCGCCGGGACCTCGCTCGGCCTCATCGACGACACCTTCCCGTCCGAGCTGCCGCCGAATGGGGTGATCTTCCAGCAGTTCGACCGGCACGGGATCACCTGGAAGGACTACTACTCGACGCTGCCGACGCTCGGCGTCTTCCTGCCGCTCATCGGCGACCCGGCCCTGCACTCCGGACTGGCCGGCATCGACCAGTTCTACGCCGACGCGGCCACCGGTGACCTTCCCTCCTTCAGCCTGGTGGAGCCGGACTACGACAAGCAGTCCGAAGAAGACCCGCAGGACGTCCAGTTCGGCGACCAGTTCTTGGCGAAGGTGGTCAATGCCGTGATGTCGGGCCCGGCATGGCCGTCGACGATGTTGATCTGGACGTACGACGAGCACGGCGGTTACTACGACCACGTGCCCCCGCCCGCGGCCGTGACCCCTGACGACGTGCCGCCGGCACTGGTCCCCGGCGATCCGCCCGGGGGGTTCGACCGGTATGGCTTCCGCGTCCCCGCGGGCGTGGTCAGCCCCTACGCCCGGCGTGACCACGTCTCCCACACGGTGTACGACCACACCTCGATCCTCAAGACCGTCGAGGAGAAGTGGAACCTTCCGGCGCTCACCCGTCGGGACGCCAACGCCACCAGCCTCTTCGGCATGGTGGACCTGACGGCCGAGCCCCACTTCCTCGTGCCGCCGCACCTGCCGGTTCCGGCGGACCCGACGCGCACGGCGTCCTGCCTGGTCGACGGGGCCGGCACCATCCCTCCGACCTCCGCGGTCACCCCCGCCTGACCGGGCCGGACGACCCCGCCGGCAGGCGGTTGCCGGCAGGGAGCCTCAGTCGCCCGACCCCGTCACGGGGGTCTCCCGTCCGGCCAGCCAGCGCTGGAGACCGGCGGCGTTGGAGTGGACGCCGTTCATGACCTCGAGCTTCTCGCGGTGCTCCTCGGACACGCCGTCGAGGTCAGCGGCGAACGCCTCCGACAGGGCGGCTGCGATGTCCCGCCCGTCCCGGAAGGCCGCCTCGGCGACGTCCGCCCACCGCCGCAGCGTGCCGTCGGCCTCGTCGAGCACGTCGAGCGGATCGGCCAGCAGCCCGTAGTGGGCCAGCGCCA
>CAZULR010000324.1:0-3664 GCA_964621235.1 uncultured Acidimicrobiaceae bacterium | reverse complement strand
CCCTGGCGCTCGACGAGCTGCTGGCCGCGGCCGGACTGGAGCCGGCCGAGTTCCGGTCGTCCCAGGCGGCCCGGGCCGTCGAGGCGGCGGGCGGCGGAGCGGCGACCTCGACCTGACCGGGCCGTCGGATCAGGTCGGTCGGGACGGACCCGTTCAGGTCGGAACGGACACGGCCATCGACGTGGCGCCGGAACACACCCGGATCGGGGCACCGTAGGTCCGGTTCTCGGGACGGTAGGGCAGGACGGTGCCGAGTCCGGTCACGACGAACGCTCCGGCGGAGTCCGGGCTCGTCACCACGTCGGTGGGATGGTCCGCGCCGGACGCCGACGCGGTACCCGAGCCGGTAGGCAGTCGCACCGGCGACAGCGGAGTGGCGGGGTCGGCGGTCAGGACGGTGACGATCCAGTTGTCGGCCGAGTCGGCGACGAGCAGCTGGGACCCGTCCGGGGTGACGGCCAGGGCGGCCGGGTCGGTGATGCCGAAGGCGTCGAAGCTCGTGGCGGTCCCGACGGCGCCGGTGGCCGTCGACACCGGCACCACACGGCCGCCGAAGTCGGGCGGTCCCTGCCCGGCCACCCACAGTGTGGCGCCGTCGGGCGAGACGACCAGCCCGTGGGGCGACGACACCGACGAGACGGTCAACCCGGTGGCGATGGGCGTCCCGGCGGTGGCCGTCGCGGTGTCGACCGGGACGACGCCGTCGGGCACCAGCACGTAGAGCACGTCCGTCGTCGGGCTGAGCGCCATCCCGGACACGGTCCGTCCGGCTCCCAGGTCGAGCGGCTGACCGACCGCTCCGGTGGCCACGTCCACCGGCACGATCGCGTTGCCGCTGGCCGCGAGCACGGTTCGACCGTCGTGCATCACCACCACCGCGCCCGAGGCTCCGTGACCGGGGAGCACGATCGGCGTCCCGGCGTGCCCGGTGGCCAGGTCGACGGGGATCAGGACGTTGCTGGTGATACCTCCGGGTGGGGTCGACTGCGTGACCACGAAGGCGCGGCGTCCGTCCGGGGTGACGGCCACCGCGTAGTCGCCGAGTGGGGGTGTCCCGCTGACGGGCAGAGGGATCGGTGACTCGCTGAGCCGCGACCGCAGCTCGATCGGGGTCAACGTGTCCGGGCACACGACGTAGCCCACGGGCCCGGCCGTGGCCTGGAGGATCCCGGGAACCGTCGGCGAGTCGGGGGTGGCGCCCACGGAGCAGCCGGCCAGGAGGAGCGCGACGACGGCCAGCGGTGCGCCGCGGGAGTGCCGGGGCCACACCGCAGGGACGGTGCGGCTGCGTCGGGGAACCGCCATAGGTGAGCCCGACCCTAGCGACGGTGACAGGGTGACCGGAAGGCCCCCGTCACCATCACCGTCGCGGCATCCCGGGGGTGATCACGCAGCCGCGGGCAGCGACCCGGCCCGTGCTGCGTCGGCGACGGCAGCCAGCGCGTCGTCGAGGGCCGTCGCCTCGATGCCGAAGGTCGCAGTGCAGTCTGTCGAGTCGAGCAGGAACGGCAGGTCGAACTGGTAGCGCGTCTCCTTGAGCTCGCGCATCTGTGCCGACACCACACCGGCCAGCGTCAGCGTCCCGGCGGGGTACGCGCCGACCGACGGCGAGGGGGCACCGGCGACGACACAGAGCCGGGCGGCCAGGTCGCGCTGGGACAGGGGCGGAGCGCTCGGCACGTGCCAGGCCCGTCCCCACGCCCGCTCGTCGGTGCCGAGTACCGCCAGGGTGCGTCCGACGTCCGGCACGTAGGTCCACGAATGAGGGGCGTCGGGGTCACCGAGGACCCGGATCCTCTTGCCCGCCAGCAGCCGGTCGACGACCCGTCCGAAGTGGCTGGAGTCGACGCCCGGGCCGAAGAAGTCCGACGCGCGGGCCTCGGTCACCCGGACGCGACCGGCGCGGTGGGCGGCCAGGGCCTCCTCCCACATCGCGGTGCGCACCCGGCCCTTCGTGCCTGTCGCCGCCAGGGGGTCGTCCTCCCGGAGGGGGTGGTCCACCGGTCCGTATCCGTAGAGGTTGCCCATGATCACGAGCACGGCACCCGACCGGGCCGCCACCTCGAGCATCGACGTGGCCATCGGGGGCCACAGCTCCGACCACCGGTGGTAGGGCGGGTTGGCGCAGTTGTAGAGGGCGTCGGCGGATCCGGCGGCCTCGGCCAGCGCGTACGGATCCGAGGCGTCGGCCGCCACCCGGCTGAGTCCGGGGCCCACCGGACCCGAGCCCGAGCGCGTGACCAACGTCACCTCGTGGCCGGCGGCCACCAGCGCGTGCGCCGTCGCCGTTCCGACCGGACCCGCCCCGACGATGACATGTCTTCCCATGGTGCTGCCTCCCTGTCCGTGGGGCCGAGACCGGCCCGATCAATCTCCCTTATGAGAGCACTGCTCTTGTCAATGATCAGTATTCACCATTCATCCCGCGAAAGCAAGAGCAGTGCTCTGTTATTGATCTATTGCTCTCGATGTGGCAGTCTGTCAGCATGCCTCCCTCCACCGGGCTGCGTGCCCGGATGCGGGCCGAGCTCACCGCCGAGATCAAGGACGAGGCCCGCCGACAGCTCGCCGCCGAGGGCGCGCCCGCCTTGTCGCTGCGGGCGGTCACGCGCACCCTGGGCATGTCCTCCTCGGCCATCTACCGCTACTTCCCCAGCCGCGACGACCTCCTGACGGCTCTGATCGTCGACGCCTACGACGCCGTCGGGGCGGCCGCCGAGGAAGCGGACGCCGGCTGCCCGAGGAGCGACCACGGCGGACGTTGGCGCGCCGTCGGCCGGGCCGTCCGACGTTGGGCGGTCGACAACCCCCACGAGTACGCCCTGGTGTACGGGTCGCCGGTGCCGGGCTACCGGGCCCCCGAGGACACCGTCGGACCGGCCAGCCGGGTCACGCTGGTCCTGGCCCGCCTCGTCGACGACGCAGCCCGGGCCGGCACCCTGACAACCGACGCCGGCTCCGGCGGCCTGCCCCCGCTGGGCGAGGACGGCCGGGCCGCTCTGCACACGCTCGTCGACCTGGCCTTCCCCGGGGTGTCGGCCGAGGTGGCGGGCCGGGCCGTGGCGGCGTGGACGCAGCTGTTCGGCATGATCTCCTTCGAACTGTTCGGCCACTTCCACAACGTGATCGACGACGTCGACCCCGTGTTCGACCGGATGCTCCTGGAGATGGGCCACCTCGTCGGGTTCGCACCACCCGACGCCGCGCGACGTCCCGGCCCGGTGGTCGGGTCCGGGGCCGCGGAACACGCCACCGACGACGCCGGTGGCGGGCGTGGCGAACCGCCGGATGGTGAGGACGGGGTGTGGTTCCTCGTCTGACCGCACCGGTCCGCCACACCGTCGGGCGGGTGCCGCCATGAGCGTTCCGCAACGCCACGCGACGACTACGCCCGACGACGCCCAATGACAGCTGCGCGCCACCACCCACCGCTCACCCGCACACCCGGTGCACGACCGCCGCAGGATGCGGCGCGAGGTCGACCCGCAGGTCCCCGGCGCCGTGGCCGGTGCCGGTGCCGACACCCCGTCGGGCATCGCGGAAACCGATGCCTGGCATCGTGCTTGTGCACCTTTTCACATCGGGACCTTCGGCCCTAGGTCACCCTGCGATTCGCTGGTTTCATCATCGGTGATGACACTTCTACTCTCCCGCTGGCAGTTCG
>CAZULR010000323.1:0-3666 GCA_964621235.1 uncultured Acidimicrobiaceae bacterium | reverse complement strand
CCGGGCCCCGCCACGAGGCCTACGGCGCCGTGTCGGTCAAGGTGGCCTACTGGGCGACCGCGGCGGTGGTCGGCAAGGTGTCGGCCAGTGTGTTCATCCCCCGGCCGAGGGTCGAGTCCGTACTGGTGCGCCTCGACCGGCACCCGGCCGGGCCGCTGCCGAGCGGGGACGGGCGGGTGGGACCGGGTGCGGACGACTACGAGCGGCTGTTCGCCGTGGTCCGCGGGGGCTTCGCCCATCGTCGCAAGATGCTGCGCCGGGCCCTCTCGGACCTGGTCGACCCCGAGGCGTTCGCCGCGGCCGGCGTCGAGCCGACGGCCCGGGCCGAGGAGCTCGGGCTCGACGCCTGGGAGCGCCTGGCCTGGTGGCGGCCGGGCGTCGCCGTCGCCTCGTGAGACCGGGGATCCCGTGCTGACCCGGTGGCGCGCGCCGGCCAAGCTCACGGTGACGCTGGCCGTCACCGGGGTGCGGGACGACGGCTACCACCTGCTCGAGTCCGAGATGGTGACCCTCGACCTGGCCGACACGCTCGAGATCGACGACACCGGTACGGGCGCCGACGGCTCGGCCGAGCTCGAAGTGGTGACGGCGTGGCCGGCCGACTCGGTGGCCCGGGACCCCGACGCGCTGGGCCCGGCCGCGGACAACCTGGTGGTCCGGGCCCTGGCGGCGACGGCGCGGACGGCGCGCGTGCGTCTGGTCAAGCGGATCCCACCCGGCGCCGGCCTGGGGGGTGGCTCCGCCGACGCCGCCGCCGTGCTGCGGTGGGCCGGTTGCACCGATCCGGGTATCGCCGCCGGACTCGGGGCGGACGTCCCCTTCTGCGTGGCCGGGGGACGGGCCCTCGTGACGGGGATCGGCGAGCGGGTGACGCCGCTGCCCTTCGTGGCGCGGACGTTCGTGCTCGTGCTGCCGCCCTTCGGGGTGGACACCGCCGCCGTCTACCGCGCCTTCGACCACCTGGGCGGGCCCCGGGCGTCACGGGGTGGACCGGTGGGCAACGACCTCGAGGCGGCAGCCGTGGAGGTGGAGCCCCGCCTGGCGCCGTGGCGGCGCGCGCTCGAAGAGGCCACGGGTCGACCGGCCCGGTTGGCCGGCAGCGGCTCGACGTGGTTCGTCGAAGGGGAGGTCGACGGTGTCGACCCCGGAGCGGAGGCGTGGCTCGAACAGGACGGGGAACTCGCCCCGCTACTGGTGGCCCGGACGGTCCCGGAAGCCACCTGATCCTGCGGTGTCCGTGGGCCCGACGGGCGGTCCCACGGGGACGGGACCTACTTGCCCGCCGCCCGCCTCTGCCAACGGGTGGCCTTCAGCATCTTCTTGTGCTTCTTCTTGCGCATGCGCTTGCGGCGCTTCTTGATCAGAGATCCCATGTCGTGTCGCACCCTAGCCGACCTGGGCATTTGACGCCAAAGCCCGGCCCGGCCGGACGATTCCGCACGGGACCCGGCTCTCCACGGCTGGTCGTCGACCCCGGCGCGGGGAACGGAACGCCGGAAGGAGTGGGACGCCCGTGGTGCACACTTTGACGGACGCCCGTAGTGCGAGTTCGGTGTACCGCCACACGTGAGCTCGGCGCGGTCTGCTCCGGTCCGGCCCCGCCGCAGCGGTGCTGGATATACAATGAGATCAGTAGTTCATACAATTTGAGGGAGTGATCGACCATGGCCGCGACCCACGTGATGAAGGTTTCGTCGAACGGCCAGGTCTCCATCCCGGCGGACGCCCGTGCCCGATGGAAGGCCGACCGGGTCCTGGTGGTCGACCTCGGTGACCGCGTCGTGCTGCGACCGCTCCCGTCGGATCCGGTCGCGGCGCTGGAGGGTAAGTACCGAGGGCGTGGGCCGGGTACCGAGCCTGCCCGGCGCCGGGCCAGGGTCGAGGACGCTGCCCGGGAGCGACGGCGGTGATCGTGCTCGATGCCTACGCGGTGCTCGCCCTGCTGAGGGGCGAGCACGCAGCAGGCGGGGTGCGTAGGGTGCTCGCCGGCGACGAGGAGGCGGTGCTCACGGCACTCGGCGTGGCGGAGGTGGTCGACCACCTCGTCCGACTGGCCGGGGCGGACGAGGACGACGCCGCACTCGACGTCGCGCAGCTCGGACTGGGGTCGCCGGTGCCGGTGGATGCCGCGGTAGCGCTGCGTGCCGGGATGTTGAGGGCCCGTCACTACCACCGACGGGACCGGGCGGTCAGCCTCGCCGACTGTGTCGCGGCCGAGACCGCCCGATCAGCGGACTCGGCGCTCGCCACCTCGGATCCACATCTCCTCGACACCTGTCGTGACGAGGGCATCGCCTGCATCGTCCTCCCGGACAGCAGCGGGCGGACCTGGACCCCTGACGGACGGCGGGAACCCCGGCAGCGGTAGACGTCGCCCCGGTGGCCGATGTGGACGCGGGCGATTCGTCGGTGCTGCTCGTCGGTCCGGTAGATGGTCCGGTAGCTGCCCCGACGGGCGGAGCGCAGACCGGTCAATTGTCCGCTCGATCGACTGCCCAAGCGAAGTGGCTCGTCGGCCAGGGGCCCGAAGGTGAACTCCGCACACGCGCCCCGACCTTTTCCGGGAGACGAAGCAGTTCACGCTCGGCGCGACCCGAGATGCGGACCGCGGACGCCGAGGCCACCGGGGGGCGAAGCGGTTGCGCAGCGTGTCGTCGTCGGCGATTCGGCCGGCGCCGAGATCAGCCAGACCCTCGGCAACGGCGTCGCTCGCGCCGGGCGAGGTCAAGATGTCCACCGTCTCCTCGGGCGACGCGAGGCCCCCGGGAGAGATCAGCACGGCGGCAGGCTGACCGTGCCGGGTGATCAGCACCCGGTCATGGGTCCGCTCGACCTCGTTGACGTACTCCGAGAGGTGGTCCGTGGCCCTGCCGAGCGGGACGGACGTCACGGGGACGTTGTGGCCAGAACTCCGGCCCGTTGATGGATCCCGGGAGCCCGGTGTAGCGGGCCGTCGGTGGTGGGCACGACCGGCCGGGCGCCGCCGCTCGATGGCACCCCTCCCGGACCACCGGTCCGGCACCGGTCAGTCGACGGCGCTCGTCCACCCGATGAGAGGTGGGCGCACCGCCGCACAGAGCGGGTTCCCCTTGGTGTCGGTAAGTCCCAGCCGACCCACCAGGACCCCCGACTCCCGGGCCGTCACCAGCACGTCGTCGGGGATGCCGTCGAACATCAGCTTGGCCCGCCGGAACATGTCGAAGCTCCCTGCTCCGTCGACCACGCCCCAGGACAGGTAGACGAACCGGCCACGAGGCGGGCCCGAGATGTACGGTCCCCGGAGATCAGCGGGGTGGGTGGACCCGCTGGTCGCCTCCAGCTCCCAGGTGACGTGCGGCACGTCTGCCGGTACGCGCCCCAGCAATTCGCCGGGCTCATTCTTGCGTTGCACGCCCACCTCGATCCCGTGGTGACCGTCGGGACGCTGCGGTGATGGCCCACAGGACCGCCCCGGCAGGTCGTGGCCCTCGATGCGGATCAGCACCTCACCAGTATGCGCCGATGGTCGCCCGGTCCGGGCTGGACGACCTCAGGCGGTGGGTGCCGAGCCCGAGGGGTGGGGTGCGGTCACCGTGGGGAAGGCCAGGCGGAACAGCGCGCCGCCACCAGGAGCGTGGTGCACGCTGACCTGCCCGCCTTCGTCGAGTGCCACCTGGGCCACGATGG
>CAZULR010000322.1:0-3691 GCA_964621235.1 uncultured Acidimicrobiaceae bacterium | reverse complement strand
GGTGGATCCTCCTGGTCGGCGCCGCCTGCCTGCTGGCCGGCTGGTTCTACACCGGGGGTCCCCGGCCCTACGGCTATGTGGGACTCGGTGAGGTCTTCGTCTTCGTCTTCTTCGGCCTCGTGGCCACGGTCGGGACGTTCTACGTCGAGACCGAGCGGCTCGACCGGCCGGCCGTGTGGTGGGCGGCGGTGGCGGTGGGCCTACTGGCCACCGCGCTGCTCCTGGCCAACAACCTGCGCGACATCGCCAGCGATATCGAGAGCGGGAAGCGTACGCTGGCCGTCCGCGTGGGCCGGCGGGCCGGTGGCTGGTGCTACGTGGCCTGCGTGGGTGTCCCGTTCGTGGGCGTGGCCCTGTGGGGCATCCTGTCCGTGACCGGCGTGGTCCACTCGCTGCTGCCGGTCCTGGCGTTCCTGCCCCTGCTGGCCGCACCCCTGGCCCGACCGCCCGTGCAGGTGGCGCTCGGTCCGGGCGAGGGGCGGGCGCTGCTGCCGGTCCTGGCGGCGACCGGCCGGCTGCAACTCGCCTTCGGCGCACTGCTGGCCGTCGCACTCTGGCTGACCCTGACCCCGCTGGTGTCCCCGTGGCCGGCGATCCCGGGACTGTCCGGATGACGCGGGCGCCGTCGTCCGGGCCGCGGTCAGTGCGCCAGGAAGTCCCGCACGGCCGCGGCGACGGCATCGGGCTCCTGGAGGTGGGGGGCGTGATCGGCGTCCGCAACCACCACCAGGCGGGCCCCCGGACCGATGGCGGTGACGAGGCGCCGGCCGAGGTCGGTGAACTTCGCGTCCCGGCCGCCGGTGACGACCAGCACCGGCAGGTCGAGATCGCCCAGCCGGTCCCACAGGGGTTCCTGGGTGCCCGTCCCGGCCAGCCGGAGACTCGAGGCCAGGCCCGCCGCGGTGTTGCGCCGCCGCTCGTCGATCGCGTTGGCCGCGTCGGGGACCGGGCCGAACAGCGGATTGGCCACCCACCGGTCGACGAAGGTGGCGACCGAGTCCTCGGGCGGCGTGCCGTCCCCGGGATCGAGGCGTCGGGCCAGGTCCTGGTCGGCCGCCCGTCGTCCGGCCCGCTCGTCGGCGTCGTCGATCCCGGCGGTGCCCGACACCAGGACGAGGCGGTGCACCAGGTCCGGGCGGGAGAGCGCCAGGTGGAGGCAGAAGCGCGCGCCCATCGAGTAGCCGAGATAATCGGCCCGACCCCCGGCGGCGCCGAGCAGCTCCGCCCCCTGCCACAGGTCGGCACGCACCTCGGAGGACCCGCCGTGACCCGGCAGGTCGACCAGGACGAGCTCGCGGTCGACCGCCAGGTCGCCCGCCAGCCCGCCCCAGACGTGGCTGGTCTGCGTGAACCCGTGGGCCAGGACGAGACGGTGGCCCGCACCGTGACAGTGCCCCATGGTGCTGGCGTGCAGCGCGGCGGTCGGCATAGGTCGTGTCCGTGAGCGTACCGAGCGGGCCCACCTCCACCGTCGATCCCGATCGCCAGGCGGCCTTCGCCGCCACGTTGGTCGACGAATGGGTGCGCGCCGGTGTGCGCCACGCGGTCGTGTGCCCCGGGTCCCGGTCGACCCCGCTGGCCCTGGCCGTGGCGGCCGAGCCCCGGCTCGCACTGCACGTCCGGCTCGACGAGCGCTCGGCCGGGTTCACCGCGCTCGGGATCGGGATGGTCTCCGGCCTGCCCGCGGTGGTGGTGGTGACCAGTGGCACGGCGGCTGCCGAGTTGCACGCGGCGGTGGTCGAGGCCGACCAGGCCCGGGTCCCGTTGCTGGTGTGCACCGCCGACCGTCCGCCCGAGCTGCGCGATGTCGGTGCACCCCAGACCATCGACCAGACCCACCTCTACGGCCGTGCGACCCGGTGGACCGCCGACCCGGGTGTTCCCGACGAGGCGGCGCGCCCCACCTGGCGGTCGCTGGCGTCGCGCTCGGTCGCCGAAGCGCTCGCCGGACCACGGGGCCCGGGCCCGGTGCATCTCAACCTGCCGTTCCGGGAGCCCCTGCTCGGCAACGCGGCTCGGGGCGGGATCCCGGACGGACGGGTGGACGGGGCTCCGTGGCACCGCGTCGAGCCGGCCCGACCGGCACCGGCCGCGGATCTGGTCGCCGACCTCGTGACGTCGGACGGGCTGACCCCCGGGGCCCGGGGCCTCGTCGTGGCCGGTGCGGGGTGTGGCGACCCGGACGCTGTCCAGGCTCTCGCCGACGCACTCGCCTGGCCGGTGTTGGCCGATCCTCGTTCAGGCCTCCGTCGAGCCGGTTGCCGCGTGGTGGCGGCGGCCGACGGCATCCTGCGATCGGCGCGCTTCGCCAATGCCCACCGACCCGAGGTCGTGCTCCGCCTCGGGGAGCGCTGGGCCTCCAAGGTGGTGACCACGTTCGTGGCGGGCGCACCGACGGTGGTGGTCGATCCCCACGGGTGGGCCGACCCCGAGCGGTCGGCGGCGCGACTGGTCCGTGCCGACCCGACGGAGTTCTGTCGGGTCGTCACTGCGGCGGTGCGGGACACCGGGAGCGAGGAGTCCGGCGGGTCCGCCCCGTGGTCGGAGGACTGGGAGGTGGCCGAGCGACGGGCCCGGCAGGTCGTGGACGGGGCGCTGGCCGCCCGAGCGGGGGAGTGGCCGACCGGTCCCACCGAGCCGGCGCTCGCCGCCCGGGTCGTGGCCGCCGTCCCGGACGGGTCGGCGCTGGTGGTGTCGTCGTCGATGCCGGTGCGCGACGTGGAGGCATTCGGCGCCCCCCGCGGCGGACCGCTGCGGGTGCTCGGCAACCGCGGCGCCAACGGGATCGACGGGGTGGTGTCGACCGCACTCGGCGTGGCGCTGGCCGGCGGTCCGACCACGGCGCTGGTGGGTGACCTGGCCTTCCTCCATGACGTGTCGGCGCTGGTCGGCCCGACCGCCGAGCGACCGCCGCTCACGGTGGTGGTGGCCGACAACGGGGGAGGGGGGATCTTCTCGTTCCTTCCCCAGGCCGCCCGACTCCGCCCGGAGCGGTTCGAGCGACTGTTCGGCACCCCTCCCGGGGCCGACCCGGCGGCCGTCGCCCGGGGGCTCGGCTGGGAGGTCGTCGAGATCGGCGGTGACGATCGTCCGGGAGGTGGAAGCGACTGGGCCGCGGCGCTCGACGCGGCCCTCACGGACCACGTGGGAGGTCGCGTCGTCGTGGTCCGCCTGCCGGACCGAACCGCCAACGTCGCCGCCCACGACCGCCTCAACGCGGCCGTCGTGGCGGCGGTCGACGCGTCGTAGGACCCGGGACGTCGCCCGTCCGAGGTGGGGCGTCAGGTCGTCGGCCCCTCACGGCTTGGGCAGCTGGTCGAACGTGTCCCACGCGGCCCTGGACCCGGTCCGGGCATCGAACGGCCCCTCGTCCGAGTCCGCCCGCAGGAGGTCGTCGCCCCCGTCGGCATGCTCGACGTCGACCGGCGTCACGTCGCCGTCATACGTCGCCCGGGGCGGCGCGTCCTGGGACTCCGAGCGGCCGTCCCGCACCAGGGCGGTCGGCAGACCGTCGGAGAACCACCTCGCCTCGTGGACGCCGAAGGGATCCTCGTACCAGCCCTCTGCATGCATGGGAGTTCCTCGCCCGTGACCTGATCGGGAGCGTACCGGAGGCCGCGGCTCAGGGCCGCGGCACCGGGACGACCATCCAGTCCCGGTGGCCGGCGAACCCGGCCTGTTCGTAGAGGGG
>CAZULR010000321.1:0-3693 GCA_964621235.1 uncultured Acidimicrobiaceae bacterium | reverse complement strand
CTCCTTGGTGAGCCGGGCCTCCTCGTCGGAGAAGGGGTCGCCGTGGGCCTTGGCGGAGTCCGTGAGATGGGGGGACGGGTAGCCGATGTGGCTCCGCAGGATGATGAGCGACGGCCGGTCCTCGTCTGCCCGGGCCCGGAGCAGCGCCGCCTCGAGCACGTCGACGTCGTTGGCCACGTCGCCGATGTCGTCCACCGACCAGCCGTAGGCCGCGAACCGCTCGGCGGCGTCATCGTTGAGCGCCAGCTCCGTCGGACCGTCGATGCTGATGTGGTTGTCGTCGTACACGTAGACCAGCCGACCGAGTCCCAGATGTCCGGCCAGCGAGGCCGCCTCGTGGGAGATCCCCTCCTCGAGGCAGCCGTCCCCGGCGATCACGTAGGTGTGGTGGTCGACGATCTCGGGCGAGAAGTGGGCGCGCAGCCACCGCTCGGCCACGCCCATGCCAACGCCGTTGGCCACGCCCTGGCCGAGGGGGCCGGTGGTGACCTCGACGCCCGTGGTGTGGTGGACCTCGGGGTGCCCGGGGGTCCGGCTGCCCCAGGAGCGGAAGGCGGCGATGTCCTCGAGCGTCAGCCCGTAGCCGGTCAGGTAGAGCATCGAGTACAGCAGGATCGAGGCGTGGCCGTTCGACAGGATGAACCGGTCCCGGTCCGGCCAGTCGGGGCCAGACGGGTCGTGGCGCAGGATCCGTGTGAACAGTACGTGGGCCAGGGGGGCGAGGGCCATGGCCGTCCCCGGGTGGCCCGCCTTGGCCGCCCGGGGGGCGTCGATCGCGAGCCCCCGGATGACGTCGATACCCAGCTGCTCGAGCTCGGGCGACGGGGACGGGACGAGGGGGGAGGGGGGCGGCGTGGGCATCGGCCAAACCCTATCGGTCGTGCATCAGGGGAGGGGCAACCGGCAGGGGGCCGTTGCGCTCGCGGAACAGCACCGCGGCGGCCGCGAACGTGTGGACGAAGTTGACCCCGCCGACCGGTCCGAACTCACCGGCCGCGAACATGCCCCCGAGCGGCACCGGGCCCAGGGCGCCGGCCAGGGCGCCGGCGTCGTGGTGGGCGACGTCGAACAGCCGCGTGCCGCGCCCGTTGCAGGTGAAGAGGAGTGCGGCGTCCGCCCGGCGACGGGCCAGCGAGGTGGTCAGGTCGACGGCCGCCGTGCCGGCGTCCCGCACGGCGAACTGCACCGTGTCCCCGAGCGGCACCCGGTCCTCGACCGACAGCGCGCCCGTGGACCGTTCCACACCGAGCAGCGGCCGGAAGAGGAGGTCGCGAGGGCCCGGGTCGAGCACGGCGTCGTCCACACAGCGACCGAGCAGGAGGCCGTTGCCCTCGATGCCGGCGATGTCGGCCCGGTCGAGGTGTTCGGCGATCTCGTCGACCATGCACTCCATGGCGGGCCGGCCGGCGATCTCGAGCACGAGGTTCCGCTCCACCCGGGTGACCGTCAGCATCCGTCCGAAGGGTCGGCAGCCCTGGGAAACCACCGGCACGACCTCGGTCGACGGCCCGAGCAGGACGGCGACGGCGCCGTCGGCGACGACCCCGTCGTCGAGGGCCAGGCGCGTACCGCCCGCGCCCGCGGCCCCGGACGCGTAGCCGCCGACGACCGGCAGGCCTGGATGGGTGTCGGCCAGGGCCGCGCACAGGTCGCCGGCCGGGAACGTGAAGGGGTCGGCCAACACCAGGGCGGTCGACGGTGCGAACCCGATGTCGTCGGGCCAGCCGTGGAGGCTCCACGAGTCGTCGGCCCTCCGGGTGGCCGAGAGCCGGGCGGTGCGCAGCGGTCCGACCTGGCCGGCCCAAAGGCTGATGCCGGGCAGCTCCTCGACCTCGGCGCCCCGCCCGACGACCGACTCGGCCGCGCAGCCGATCAGGCCCAGCGGGTGGAGGAGGGTGTCGATGACGGCCACCACGTCCTCGAGCGCACCGGCGTGGGGCCGGGTCACGGTGACCACCACCAGGTCCGGTCGCTCGCCGACCTCCTCCAGGACGGCGCCGACGACCTCGCCCACGGCCTGGCTGGTGACGGGGTGGCGGGAGAGGGCGCTGGCGAACGCCGCTGGGGTCACGTGTCCGACGGTGCGAACCGGATGTCGAGTGAGCGCAGGTAGGTGTGCAGTCCGGCGTCCTGGATCGGGACGAGACGGGCCGGACGGCCCGACTCGTTGTGATGGCTGTGCCAGAGGCCCGGCGGGGTGACGAAGGCGCCGGCGCTCTCCCACTCGACCCGGATCGGATCGACGATCCGGCCCCGTTCGTCGACGTCATGCCCCACCAGGGTGTAGCAGCCCGCCGCGCATTCGGTGATGAGGTCGAGCGCCACGCTCTGGTGCCGGTGGGGACGCTGGACGCGCCCGGCGGGCAGCACGCCGAGCATGGCCCACAGGGTGTGGGTGACCGTCATGGTCCGGGGATGGGCGGCATTGCCCAGCAGGATGCTGACGCGGTTGCGCGTGGCGGCGTCGGGGTGGGCCTCGACCTCGGCCAGCCGGGCTCGGGCCGTGGCCCCGTCGTAGCGGGTGGGGGCGAACCGGGCCGGCCCGGGCGTCACGCCCAGGTAGGCGAGCAGCGGCGCGTCCGTCACCCGGTACAGGAGGGCGCGCGCCGCGCCCGCCGAGTGCCGGCAGGTGCACCCCGCCGGCAGGACCACGAAGTCCCCGGGACCCCAGGCGATGGTGCCCCCGCCGGGCCGGCTGGGTGTGGCCGCGGCCGCGAACTCCGTTCGGCCCGAGCCGGTGAGCACGAAGTAGAGCTCGCTGGTGGCGTCCGGGGCGGTGGTGAGCGACTCGCCGGGCTCGAGCACCAGGAACGCCGCCAGGAGCGCGGGACCGGTGGCCGGGTAGGGAACGTCGAGTTCGGCCGAGAGGTCGAGCGGCACGAGCCGGGTGCCGGGTTCCTCGTGGAGCCCGGGGGAGAAGCGGGCCACCGGCACCGGGCTGACGGCGCCGGAGCCGACGGGGTCGGCCGCCGTGGAGTACTCGTGGTAGCGGGCGTCCCCACCCCAGTCCTCGGTGGCCTCGCCCACCAGGAGGACCGGTGCCGGACCGTCGTGCGCGTCGATCGCCATGGTCCCAGTATCGCCGGTCGGTGGGCGGTCCTGTCGCCGCGGGTATCGTCACGCCGTGGCCGACCCGCGTATCCAGGTGCCCCCCAACTGCGAGCTGACCCTCGGCATGACGTGCATCGACAAGTCGGTACCCGGACGGACCGTGTGGCGGATGCGGGCCGACGAGCGGTTCGCCAACCCGGCGGGCATCGTCCAGGGCGGGTTCCTGGGTGCCATGGCCGACTCGGCGATGGGCTCCGCGGCGGTCACCTACGCCCGGGATGCGGGACGGAAGGTGTTCGCCTCCAATGTCGAGATGAAGACGAGCTTCCTGGCGGCGGCCCGGGTCGGCAGTGTGCTCGAGTGCACGGCACGGATCGTGTCGGGCGGGTCACGGGTGGCGTTCGCCGAAGCCGAGGTGGTGGACGACGCCGGGCGGACGGTGGCGCGGGCGAGCTCGACGTACCTGTTCACCGGGCGGGAGTGAGCCGTCGGCCGTTCGGGGCTGGCTAAGGTTGGGCAGTCCGACCGCCGGGCCGCGGCAGCAGCCGTCGGCCCACGGTCGATGGCGGCGCCGGCGTCTGCCGGACGCCGGTCCAGAACCCGAGGAGGAACGTGGCGCCAGGCCGGAAGGACGGCAGTCGA